>JAISRI010000010.1 GCA_031273735.1 Helicobacteraceae bacterium | reverse complement strand
GTATCTCTTGATTTTTCGTTGATTGGCGGTTACAATTCCGCTTCCATTTTCTGAAAACCTCGCGATCGAAACAAGGCGAGAGGCTTTCTAAACCACTAGTAGGAACACAAAGCGATTATGGAGAAAATACGACTAAAGCTAAAAGCATACGACCACCGCGTTTTGGACAAATCGGTCGGAGCGATCGTCGAGGCGGTTAGGCGAAGCGGAGCCGAGCTAATCGGACCCGTTCCGCTTCCCACCAAGATTCGCAGATACACGGTTTTGCGATCGCCGCACGTTAATAAAGACTCGCGCGAGCAGTTTGAAACCCGCGTCCATACCCGAATGATCGACATCGAGTTCGCTACGGGCGACACGGTCGATTCTTTGATGAAACTCGATCTAGCTCCAGAAGTCGACGTAGAAGTGCGTTCGATGAGCCAAAAGGCGAAGTAATGGAATACATTGCGGAAAAGATCGGTATGAGCAGAACGCTTGGGATCAAAGCTAGAGCGGTAACGTTATTAAAAATCCGCGAGGCGAAAATCGTCGCGCCGCGAGAAGACGGCAAGGCTTTGGTTTCCTACGCCAACGGCAAAAAGAGCAATAAAACGCTTGTCGGAAATCAGAAAAAATACTCTCTTTCCAAAGAGTTCAACCGCTTTGCGACGATCGAAACGGACGGCGCGGAAGCGGGCGATCAGGGCTACGAGGAGCTAAAAGAGGGCGCGATTTTGAAAGCCTCTTTTAACACCAAAGGGCGCGGTTTTAGCGGTTTGATTAAACGCTGGAACTTCCAAGGCGGCCCCGCGGCGCACGGAAGCCGTTTTCACCGCACGGGCGGATCGATCGGCAACCGCGACGAACCCGGTCGCGTTCATAAAGGACGCAAAATGGCGGGTCATTACGGCAACGAGAAAGTAACGCTTAAAAGCGAAGTTTTAAGTTTCGATCCAGATAGCAAAATCCTCGTCGTTAAAGGGAGCATTCCCGGTCCAAACGGGGCTTTGGGTCGTATAAAGGCGGTCAAATGAGCAAAGCTACTATATTAAACGCGCAATTTGAAAAAGAGGGAGAGTTAGCTCTACCCGAAAAATACGAAGAGATCGCCGCGCAAAATCTCTATCTCTACGCAAAATCTTTTTTAAGTTCCATTAGGCAGAACGGCGCGCATACAAAAACCCGCGCGAACGTCAGCGGAACGGATAAAAAGCCTTTCGCGCAAAAAGGCGGCGGACGCGCTAGACAGGGTTCGCTTAAAGGTCCTACTTTTGTAGGCGGCGGCGCGGCTTTTGGTCCTAAAAATACGCGCAATTACAACCAAAAGATCAACAAAAAGCAAAAACGCTTGGCGCTTCTTTACGCGTTGAACAAAAAGGCGAGCGAAGGCGCGCTGTTCGTCGTCGATCGTATCGACGTTGAAAGCGCCAAGACGAAAGACGCGGCTAAGATCGCAAGCAAAATCGCGCCTAGAGACGGTTTGTTTGTCGTTTCCGCTTTGAACGATAAAAACTATTTGGCGTTTAGAAACCTGCCTTCGCACTATTTGGTCGAAGTTTCGGAGCTTAACGCCTATATCGCCGCAAGCTATCGCGTAATAGCGATCGAAAAAGCGGCGTTGGAACAAATTACAAAAGAGGACTGAGATGGCGGACATCACCGATATTAAATCCATTCTCTACACGGAAAAAACTCTCGGTCTGCAAGAGCGGGGCGTAGTCGTCGTGCAAACGTCGCCCAAGATCACGAAAAACTCTCTTAAAGAGCTTTTTCGCGTCTATTTTGGCGTTTTGCCCAAGAAGATCAACTCGACCTCCGTTCGCGGCAAAACCAAACGTTTTCGCGGCGTCGTCGGAAAACGCAACGATCTTAAAAAGTTCTTCGTAACCCTGCCAGAGGGCGCGGCGATCGAAGCGCTAACGGCGTAAGGAGAAAACGATGGCTTTGAAAACATACAAACCTTACACGCCATCCCGCCGCTATATGTCGGGATTGGACAACAAGGATATTACAGGCAAGGCGGACGTGCGAAAGCTCCTCGTCAAGCTGCCCGTTACCGCAGGTCGCAACAACAACGGACGGATCACCTCGCGCCACAAAGAGGGCGGCGCGAAAAAGCTCTACCGCGTTATCGATTTCAAACGCGACAAGTTCGGCGTATCGGGCAGGGTAGCGGCGATCGAATACGATCCAAACCGCAACTGTCGAATCGCGTTGATCTCGTATAAAGACGGCGACAAACGCTATATCATTCAGCCCGAAGGCTTAAAGATAGACGACTCGATTGAAGCGGCGGAAGCGGGGCTGGATATTGTGATCGGCAACGCGATGAAGCTAAAATCGATCCCCGTCGGCACGATCATTCACAATATCGAGCTTAAACCGGGCAAGGGAGCGCAATTAGCGCGATCCGCCGGCGGCTTCGCGCAACTGATGGGACGCGAAGGCAAATACGCGATTATTCGCGTTCCTAGCGGCGAAACGCGCTACATTCTAAGCGAATGTATGGCGACGATCGGTGCGGTCGGCGCGTCGGAGTTCGCAAATCGCGTGATCGGCAAAGCGGGACGCAATCGGCATTTAGGCGTTCGCCCGCAAACGCGCGGATCGGCGATGAACCCCATCGACCACCCGCACGGCGGCGGCGAAGGCAAATCCAACGGTCATAGACCGCCTGTTTCCCCTTGGGGACAGCAGTGCAAAGGCTTGAAGACTCGTAAAAAGACGAAAGCAAGCAACCGTTATATCATCACTAGACGCAAGAAAGGCGTGAGATAATGGCAAGATCAACTAAAAAGGGTCCTTTTATAGACTCGCACCTTCTCGCAAAGGCGTTGAAGGCAAAAAAAGAAAACTCAGGCAAGCCGATTAAAACGTGGTCGCGCCGTAGCACGATCAGCCCCGATTTTGTCGGACTGACTTTTTTGGTGCATAACGGTCGCGATCACGTCGCCGTGTATATCACAGAAAACCATATCGGCTACAAGTTAGGCGAGTTTGTTCCTACCCGCACCTTTCACGGGCATAAGGGTAGCGTTCAAAAGAAGATAGGAAAGTAAGATGAGCAAAGCGTTATTAAAATTTGTTCGTTTGTCGCCGATAAAAGCGCGTCTGATCGCTAGGGAGATTCAGGGCGCGAACGCAGAAAAGGCGCTTGCGAGTCTGCAATTTACGCCCAACAAAGCGGCGCGCGCGATCTATAAGGTATTGGCAAGCGCGGTAGCCAACTCGGGTTTGGACGCGAATAAAGCGATCGTAAAAAGCGCGCGCGTCGATAAAGCCGCCGCGTTAAAACGTTTCACGCCTCGCGCGCGAGGACGCGCCACGCCGATTCGAAAGCCAAGCTCGCATATTTTGATAGAAGTCGAAAAAGAAGGCGATAAATAATGGGTCAGAAAACTAATCCGATTGGTCTTAGACTTGGAATTAACACCAACTGGAAATCGCGCTGGTTTCCGGGCAAAAGCTCCCGCGTAGCTAACGTAGGCGAGGATTATAAGGTTCGCGGCTTTTTGAAAGAGAAGCTCTACAAAGCGGGCGTGGGCGATATTATTATCGAACGCACGATCAAAAAACTCAAAGTTACGCTTGTCGTCGCTAAACCTGGCGCCGTGATTGGCAAAAAGGGCGAAGAGATCGAAAAGCTCAAGAACGACGTTTCTAAACTCGTCAATAACAAAGAGGTGATCCTTAACATTAAAGAGGAACGCCGCCCGCAACTTTCGGCTCAACTCGCCGCTGAGAATGTCGGGACGCAACTTGAAAATCGCGTCGCGTTTCGCCGCGCTATGAAGAAGGTTATGCAGGCGGCTTTAAAAGGCGGCGCGAAAGGTATTCGTATTCAGGTCAGCGGTCGTTTAGGCGGCGCGGAGATCGCAAGGCGCGAGTGGTATTTGGAGGGCAGAGTGCCGCTTCATACGCTTCGCGCTAAGGTTGATTACGGTTTCGCCGAAGCGCATACGACATACGGCGTGATCGGGGTTAAGACGTGGATCTTTAAGGGCGAAGTGTTGTCTAAAGGCATTCAGCAAGAGATCGATTCGAGCGTCGAACAAAGAGGCGATCGCGGAGCAAGAGAAGATCGAGGCGAAAAGAAACCTCGCGCTCCAAGACGCAGAAAAACAGAAGATAAAGGGGAATAACCGTTATGTTAATGCCCAAAAAAACTAAATATCGCAAGATGATGAAGGGTCGCAATCGCGGGCAAGCCAATCGGGGAACCGAGCTTGCAAACGGCGATCTAGGGTTGAAAGCGCTGGAAAACGGCAGAATCAATTCCCGTCAGATCGAAGCGGCGCGGGTTGCGATGACAAGACATATCAAACGGCAGGGGCGCGTATGGATCAGAATCTTTCCCGACAAGCCGCTCACCAAAAAACCCTTGGAAACCCGTATGGGTAAAGGTAAAGGCGGGGTCGAGGAGTGGGTGATGAACATTCAACGCGGGCGCGTTTTATACGAGATCGCGGGGATTGAAGAGAGCCTCGCGAAAGAGGCGCTTACCATAGCCGCGAGCAAACTGCCGCTAAGAACCAAAATCGTAAGCGCGGGAGCCGAAAATGAGCTATACTGAAAAGAAAACCGCTTTAAGCAAGCGGCAGAAAATTAACGTTGATCTTAGAGCCAAAAGCAAAGAGGATCTGATTAAAGAGCTTAAAGAGAAAAAAACTCAACTGTTTTCTTTAAGATTGAAACTAAAGACGATGCAACTGAGTTCCCCAAGCGAAATCGGAAGCAAACGCATAGAGATAGCGCGGATTCAAACCGCGTTAAGCGCTAAGGCAAGGGAGAGCGTATGAGCGAAAAAACTACTCCGCATAAACGCGAAATACAAGGTATCGTCGTCTCTAAAAGCGGCGATAAGAGCGCAAAGATTCGCGTCGAAAGGCGCGTTTTGCATCCGCGATACCGCAAGATCGTCAAGCGTTTTAGCGCTTTCGTGGTGCATGATGAAAAGAACGAATTGCAGATCGGCGATAAGGTTATAGCGATCGAAACAAGTCCGATCAGCAAAACCAAAAACTTTAGGCTTAAGTCCTATATTAGACCGGAGGCGCTTGTATGATACAAAGTTTTACGCGGCTAAACGTCGCGGATAACAGCGGCGCGAAAGAGATTATGTGCATTAAGGCGCTCGGCGGAAGCCGCCGCCGTTACGCGGGACTCGGCGACGTGATCGTGGCGAGCGTGAAAAAAGCCGTTCCAAACTCTAAAGTAAAAAAAGGGCAGGTCGTGAAAGCGGTGATCGTGCGCACAAGCAAAGAGACGCACCGCGAAAACGGCAGTTTGATTCGCTTCGACGATAACGCTGCGGTAATTATCGACGCGAAAAAAGAGCCGATCGGCACGCGGATTTTTGGTCCCGTTGGACGCGAAGTGCGCTACGCGAACTTTATGAAGATCGTTTCGCTCGCGCCGGAGGTTTTGTGATGCCAAAATTTGCTATAAAAAAAGGCGACAAGGTATTGGTGATCGCGGGCGACGATCGGGGCAAAGAGGGCAGGGTGTTGCGCGTATTTCCCAAAGATTCGCTTGTGATCGTAGAGGGCGCGAAGGTCGTTAAAAAAGCGATCAAGCCTAGCGAAAAGAATAAAGAGGGCGGGTTTATCGCTAAAGAAAAGCCGATCCATATATCCAACGTGAAGAAAGTCGAGGGCTAATTTATGTTTCAATTAAAAGCTAAATACGCCGCCCTAAAGACGGAGCTTGCCAAAGAGTTGGGCGTAACCAATCCTATGCTTTTGCCTAAGCTAGATAAGATTGTTATTAGCGTAGGAAGCGGCGACGGCAGTAAAGATCAGAAACTTATGCAGAATATCGCCGATACGATCAGCTTGATCGCGGGTCAAAGAGCGGTAATTTCAAAGGCGAAAAAATCGGTCGCGACCTTTAAGATCAGGCAAGGTATGAACGTGGGCGTTCGCGTAACGCTTCGCGGAAATCAGATGTATAACTTTCTCGAAAAGTTTATATCGATCGCCGCGCCGCGTATTAAGGACTTTAGAGGTCTGCCTAGAAGCGGTTTCGACGGCGCGGGCAACTATAATTTTGGATTGTCGGAGCAACTGATCTTTCCCGAAGTCAATTACGACGACGTGGTAAAGATTCACGGTATGAACGTTACGATCGTTACGACGGCTAAGAGCGATAAAGAGGCTTTGGCGCTTCTTACGAGTCTTGGCTTTCCGTTCGCGAAAAAGTAAGACGAGGTAAGAAATGGCAAAAAAATCTATTGTGGTCAGAGCGGCGCGCAAGCCGAAGTTCTCCGTTCGCGGTTATACGCGTTGCCAGATTTGCGGTCGCCCTAAATCGGTTTATAGAGATTTTGGGATATGCCGCGTGTGTCTGCGCAAAATGGCAAACGAAGGGCTTTTGCCCGGCGTTCGTAAAGCAAGTTGGTAAGGGATCAAAGATGAACGATATTATCGCGGATTCAATCACCCGCATTCGTAACGCCGCTTTGCGCCGCCAAGACGCGACTAAACTGCTCTATTCCAAAACGGTCGAGTCGATCTTGAACGTTTTGCAGTCTAAAGGTTATATCGATTCGTTCAAAACGGACGAATCGGAGATTAAACGCTACATAGACGTTTTTTTGAAATACGACGACGACGGCAGAAGCGCGATCACCGAGATCAAGCGCGTCAGCAAACCCGGTCGCAGAGTTTATAGAGCGGCAAGAGAGGTCAAGAAGTTTAAAAACGGCTTTGGCTCCATTATTATCTCTACGTCAAAAGGCGTGTTAAGCAACGACGAAGCCCACAAGCAAAACGTGGGCGGCGAAGCGCTTTGCACAGTTTGGTAAGGATTAAAAGATGTCAAGAGTAGGAAAATTACCCGTCGTTCTGCCAAAGGGCGTAGAGGTAAAAATTAACGGCGACGTATTAGAGTTTAACGGCGCGAAGCATACCAAAACGCTCGATACTTTGGGCAACGTGCTTTTTTCGTTAGAAGGGGATAAACTCTTCTTCAAGCCAAAAGACGAAAGCAAACAGGCGCGGGCTTTTTGGGGAACCTACCGCGCTTTGGCGAATAACATCGTTTCTGGTCTAACGAAAGGTTTTGAAAAGAATCTTGAGATTAGCGGCGTCGGTTATCGCGCCGCCGTCAAAGGCAGAACGTTAGAACTTCTGTTAGGTTTTTCGCACCCGATCAATTTCGCTATTCCCGATGGGGTGGAAATTACGGTCGATAAGAACGTAAGCGTTTCGATCAAGGGCGCGGATAAACAGCAGGTCGGTCAGGTTGCGGCGGTGATCCGCGAGTTTAGAGGACCGGAGCCTTATAAAGGCAAGGGCGTTCGTTACGCAAACGAAACGATCCTAAGAAAAGCCGGCAAGACCGCCAAAAAGTAAGCAAGGGGTTTGATTAAATGACCGAAAAGAGCTTGAAACAAAAAATAGCGGCTCGCTTTCAACGCAAAGCGCGAATTAGAGCCAAGTTAAGCGGAAACGCGATTAAGCCGCGAGTTAGCGTTTTTAGAAGCAATCGCTACATCTACGCGCAGGCGATCGACGATAACAAAGGAGTTACTTTAGCGTCGTTTAACGGCAAAAGCCATAACGCGCGAAGCAATAAAGAGGGCGCGGCAAACGCGGGCAAGATATTCGCCGCGCTTTTGAAGGAAAAAAAGATCGACGAGATCGTCTTCGATCGCAACGGCTATCTATATCACGGCGTTGTGGCGGCGTTTGCGGACGCGCTACGCGAAAACGCGATTAAACTATAAGGGCAACTATGCAACAAAGCGAATTAAGAGCGTTAAACCGCGAAGATTTCGAAGAGGTGATCGTCAATATCGGGCGCGTAACCAAAGTGGTTAAAGGCGGTCGCCGCTTCCGCTTTAGCGCGTTGGTCGTCGTGGGCGACAAAAAAGGGCGCGTAGGTTACGGAGTAGGCAAAGCCAAAGAGATCCCAGACGCGGTGCGCAAAGCGGTCGACGACGCCTTTAAGAATATGATCGTAGTCGATCTGAAAAAGACGACGATCTCGCACGACGTTCAGGCGAAGTTTAACGCCAGCGTAGTGCTTTTGAAACCAGCGGCGGAAGGTTCGGGCTTGATCGCGGGCGGCGCGGTGCGCCCCGTTTTGGAGTTGGCGGGAGTGAAGGATATTTTGACGAAATCTCTCAGAAGCAACAACGCCGCCAACGTGGTTCGCGCTACTTGTCTAGCGCTAACGCAACTCAAAAAATAAGGAGGCGATATGCTTGAAAATCTTAATCCCGCGACTGGATCGACGCGAAAAATTAAACGAATCGGTCGCGGTCAGGGTAGCGGACACGGTAAAACGGCTGGTCGCGGCAACAAAGGACAACACGCAAGAACGGGTAGCGGCTATAAAGCGGGCTTCGAGGGCGGGCAACAGCCTTTGTATCGACGTCTGCCGAAGGTGGGCTTTACCTCTCGCGTAGAGAAGCCTTACGCGATTAGCGTCGATCGTTTTCCGGCGGTAAAAGAGCTTAAAGAGATCACGCTCGCGAGTCTGATCGAAGCGAAGCTCGCGCCCAAATCGGCAAAGCGCGTTAAACTGATCGGAGCGGAGGCAAAAACGCTAGAGGCGAAGATCAAAGACGAAGCGGTCGCCTTTTCAGGCGGCAAGAAATAAGCGATGGATAAAACTCTAGTTAATAAAATTCTGATCACGCTGGGATTTTTGCTGATTTTTCGCGTGCTTGCCTACGTTCCTACGCCAGGTATCGATGTCGACGCGGTTAAAGAGGTCTTTAACGCTCTTAAAGATAGCGAAGGCGGCGGGCTGTTTAGTATGTTTAGTATGTTTAGCGGCAACGCGGTCGAGCGCTTTAGTATTATTAGTTTGGGAATTATGCCCTACATTACGGCGGCGATCATTATGGAGCTTATGGCGGCGACCTTTCCAGAGCTTGGCAAGATGAAAAAAGAGCGCGACGGTATGCAGAGATATATGCAGATCGTCCGTTATTTGACGGTTGGCATAGCGCTGATCCAATCGGTTGGCGTGGCGATCGGCTTAAATAGTATGATCGCTCCTACCGACGGGCGATCGGCGATTATGCTAGATATGACGACGTTTGTAGCTTTGGCGGCGGTTTCTATGACTGCGGGAACGATGATCTTGCTATGGATCGGCGAACAGATCACGCAACGCGGCGTGGGCAACGGCACAAGTTTGATCATCTTTGGCGGTATCGTCGCGTCGATTCCAAACGCGATCGGTTCGGTTATTAGCGGCGTTAATACAAATCAGATGAACTTTCTTGTATTGATTATGATCCTTCTCGTAATTTTAGCTACGGTAGCCGCGATTATCTACGTCGAGCTTGCCGAAAGGCGCGTGCCGATTAGCTATTCGCGCAAGGTTCAGATCGAGAGTCAAAACAAGCGGGTGATGAACTACATTCCGATCAAGATCAATCTTAGCGGCGTTATTCCGCCTATTTTCGCCAGCGCGCTTTTGATGTTTCCGCTAACGGTTTTGCAGGGAAGCCAGAATCAATACGTTATAGCGGTTCTCGATTTTCTCAATCCAAACGGCTACGTTTATAACGCGATCACCTTTTTTCTAGTGATCTTTTTTGCCTATTTTTACGCTTCGATCGTCTTTAATCCTAAAGACATCGCTGAAAACCTAAAAAGACAAGGCGGCTTTATCCCAGGCGTTCGCCCTGGTCAGCACAGCTCGGAGTATCTCAGCGAGATCGCGAGCCGCTTGACTTTTTCGGGCGCGATCTATCTCGCGATCATCTCCACGTTGCCTTGGGTATTGGTAAAAAGTATGGGCGTGCCGTTTTACTTCGGCGGCACGGCGGTTTTAATCGTCGTTCAGGTCGCGCTTGATACGATGCGCAAGATCGAGGCTCAGATCTATATGAGCCGCTTTCAGACTCTAAGCGCGGTGGGTTTATAACCTATGGCGATCGCGCTTCGCAATAAAGACGAGATCGAGGCTATAAGAGCCGCGAATCGGTTAGTGGCGCGATCGCTAGAGTTAATGGCGAGTATGGTAAAAGCAGGCGTTACGACAAAAGAGATTTCCGACGAAGCGGAGCGATTTTTTGTTTCAAACGGCGCTCGCCCGTCGTTTAAGGGGCTTTATACCCCTCCGTTTCCTGCGGCGCTTTGCGCGTCGAAAAACGAGGTGATCATTCACGGCGTTCCCGACGAAACGCCTCTTAAAGAGGGCGATATTATCGGTCTCGATATTGGCGCGGAGTTAAACGGCTGGTATGGAGACGCGGCGGTAACCCTGCCCGTAGGCAAGATCAGCCAAAAAGACGAAAAGCTAATTGCCTGCGCGAAAGATACGCTCTACGAAGCGATCGACGCGATCAGGGCGGGAATGCGCTTCAAAGAGTTAAGCGCCGTTTTGGAAGAGGCGATCGTATCGAGAGGTTTTACGCCTCTTCGCGGCTATTGCGGACACGGGATCGGGCGAAAGCCGCACGAGGATCCGTCGATCTTAAACTATGTCGAGGGCGCGGTTAATCAAGGACCAAAAATCAAGGAGGGTATGGTCTTCTGCATCGAGCCGATGATCTGCCAAAAGAGCGGCAAGTTCAAAACGCTTGCCGATAGGTGGTCGGTTGTGAGCGAAGACGGGCTTAACGGTAGTCATTACGAGCATACGATCGCCATTATCGGCGGCAGAGCCGAGATTTTATCTCTAGCGTAAGGAAGTTAATTGGCAAAAGACGACGTAATCGAAATTGACGGGATTGTGGTTGAATCTCTTCCCAACGCGACCTTTCGCGTGGAGCTTGATAATAAGCGCGTGGAGCTTGAAAACAAGCATTTGATTCTCTGCCATATAGCGGGCAAGATGCGTATGCACTATATCCGCATACTGCCAGGCGATCGGGTGAAGGTCGAATTGACCCCTTATAGCCTCGATAAAGGTAGAATTACCTACCGCTATAAGTAGTTTTTAATGTTAAAAATGGTAAAATCCCGCCCTTCATTGTCGGCGAACCAATAAAGGAAGAAGAATATGAAAGTTAGAGCAAGCGTTAAAAAGATGTGCGATAAGTGTAAAGTCATTAAGCGCAAAGGGGTCGCGCGCGTTATCTGCGCCAATCCCAAACATAAACAGAGACAAGGATAAACAATGGCGCGAATTGCGGGCGTCGATCTGCCCAAAAAAAAACGAATTGAATACGGTTTGACCTATATTTACGGCGTAGGGCATACCACGTCGCTTAAAGTTTTGGCGGCTACGGGCATTAGCCTCGATAAGCGCGTCGCGGATTTAAGCGAGGACGACGTAGCGGCTCTTTCTAAAGAGCTTCGCAACCATACGATCGAAGGCGATCTGCGTAAGCGCGTCGCTATGGACGTCAAAAATCTGATTGACATTAAGTCGATAAGAGGCATTCGCCACAGAAAAGGGTTGCCCGTTCGCGGACAGAGAACGAAGACAAACGCTCGCACGCGTAAAGGCAAGCGCAAAACCGTAGGTTCTAAACCAAAAGAAGCGTAAAAACGCCAAAAATCAAGGAGTAAGTTAATGGCAGCAACAACGCCAAAACAGCAAAGATCGCCGCGCAAGAGGATCAGAAAGACAATCGGAAAAGGAATCGTGCATATCGCCGCGACCTTTAACAATACCAATATCACCGTAACCGACGAGGTTGGCAACGTGATCTGTTGGACGACTGCGGGCAGTTTGAATTTTAAAGGCAGCAAGAAATCCACGCCATACGCCGCGCAACAGGCGGTCGATAACGCGCTTGCGAAAGCCAAAGAGGCGGGCTTAAAAGAGGTTTCAATTCGCGTTCAAGGTCCGGGCGGCGGACGCGAAACGGCTATAAAAAGCGTAGGCGCGGTCGATGGAATCAAGGTTACCTCTCTCAAAGACGTAACGCCGTTGCCGCATAACGGTTGCCGACCGCCTAAAAGAAGAAGAGTGTAAGGATTAACGATGGCAAGATACAGAGGACCCGTAGAGAAGATTGAAAGAAGATTAGGCGTCAGTTTGAACCTTAAAGGCGAGCGTCGTTTGGCGGGCAAGAGCGCGCTTGAAAAACGTCCGTTTCCGCCCGGTCAGCACGGACAAAGACGAACCAAAATCAGCGAATACGGCTTGCAACTGCGCGAAAAGCAAAAGGCGCGTTATATGTATGGCGTTAGCGAAAAGCAGTGCGCGAGAGCCTACAAAGAGGCGAGCCGAGCGCAGGGCAACACGGGCGAAAACTTTATAAAACTGCTCGAATGCCGCCTGGACAACGTCGTTTATCGTATGGGCTTCGCTTCTACGCGCCGTTTAGCGCGGCAGATTGTCTCGCACGGGCATATTCTCGTCAATGGCGAGGTCGCCAACGTGCCGTCGATCATCGTAAAAGCGGGCGCGAAAATAGCGGTAAAAGAGAAGATGAAAAGTAACCCGCAGATCCATCGCTCTATCGAGCTTACCAACCAAACGGGCATAGCTCCTTGGGTTGATGTGGATAGAGAGAAGTTCGAGGGGATTTTCACCCGCGTTCCCGATCGAGGCGAGCTTAACGTCCCAATCGAAGAGCGCCTGATTATCGAGTTGTATTCTAAATAAACCTAAAAAGCGGCGAAGAAGATGAAAAAAATCAAAACGGCGCCATATGCGCCCACCGAGTTTATCGTAACAAAAAGCGAAAACGATCGCGCCGTATTCGAAATATACCCCTTTGAACCGGGCTACGCGATCACTCTCGCGCACCCGATCAAGCGATTGATCTTATCCAGCGCGGTAGGAAGCGCGCCGATCGCCGTTAAAATCGAAGGCGCGGCGCACGAGTTTGACAGCGTTCGCGGCGTGGTCGAAGACGTTGCGCGCCTGATCGTCAATCTTAAAAACATTCGCTTTAAGATTACGAACGGAGAAGATAGGATCGAGCTTGTCGCTTCTTTTAGAGGCGCTAAAGAGGTCAAAGGCGCCGATCTAGCGGCCGAAGGCGTAGAGGTCGTTACGCCAGACGCGCATTTTGCGTCGATCAACGAAGACGGAGAGCTAAAGATATCGATCATATTGGAAAAGGGTATGGGTTATATTCCCAGCGAAGAGATACGCGATCTGGTTCCCGAAGGCTATCTGCCGCTTGACGGCATATTTGGCCCCGTCAGAAAGGCAAACTATTCCATTGAAAAGATGCTCGTCGAGGACAATCCGAACTTTGAAAAGATCGTTTTCGAGATCGCCACTTACGGGCAGATCGATCCAAAAGAGGTCTTTAGAAGCGGCGTCGCGACGCTTTTCAAGCAGACGGAGATTCTCTCGTCGGCGCTTGGCGTGGCGAACGAATCTTCGTTTGGCATAAAGGGCGAAGAGGCGGACGAACGGCTCAAAACGCTCCTTTCAAAGGTTGAAGACGTAGGATTTTCCACAAGGAGCTACAACTGTTTGTTTAATAGCAAGATCGTTTATCTAGGCGAAGTCGCCTTGATGGACGAATCGCAACTAAGCAGGCTAAAAAATCTAGGCAAAAAGTCGCTCGACGAGATCAAAGAAAGACTAGCTCAGCTAGGCTATCCCGTTACGGAGCGCTTGCCCGAAGATCTCGCCCAAAAACTTAGAGCGCGAATATCGGAATTAAAGGGAACATCACTATGAGACACTTAAAAGCGCACCGCAAGCTAGGGCGCACGTCGACTCATCGCAAAGCGTTGCTTAAAAATCTAAGTATCGCGCTGATCAAAGCGGGCAAAATCGAAACGACGGAGCCGAAAGCCAAAGAGCTTAAGAGCTACGTTGAAAAGCTAATCACAAGAGCGCGCAAAGGCGATCCAAACGCGCATCGCGCCGTATTTAGCCGTCTGCAAGATAAAGAAACGACGCATAAGCTAGTCGTAGAGATCGCGCCCAAATACGTCGATCGCAAAGGCGGTTACGTGTCGATCCAAAAGAGCGGCGTTAGATTAGGCGACGCGGCGCCTATGGCGATTATCGCGCTTATTTAGGCGCAATGCGGTTTCCTTTCAGCGACGAGGAGCTGTTTCCCGCAGTCGAACGCGCTATAAATGGCGTTCGCCGCTTGTTGCAAAACGACGGGGGCGACATAGAGCTTTTGCGCGTTCGTCAAAAGGAGGTCTTTGTGCGTCTTAAAGGCGCGTGCGCAAGTTGCGATTCCAGCGCCGACACGCTTAAACGGATTGTCGAACGCGCGATCAGGGCGAACATTCACCCCGAAATGCGCGTTATTAACGAGGGCGCGGTTGAACGCGCGGTCTAATTCTTTTATTCGCAAGGGCGAAAAGGCGCTGATCAGAGCCGATTTTGGCGCGGCGCTCGTATATTTTAATCGCGCGATCGCTATGCAACCCGAAAACAAACGGGCGATCGACGGCTTGCTGATCGCCGATTTTTGCGTTAAACGCGCCGAGTTCGCGCAACATATTTGCGAGCTTTATAGCGCGGTAAGCGCGTTTGATTCGCCTAGCGCAAAATCCGTCGTTTTGGGACTGATCGAGGCGATCGAAGCCGAAGAGAGCGAAAAAAGCGCCGCTATAGAGCGATTTTTAAGCGCCCAAAACGGAATCGAATACAAAGAGTTCTTAACGCTTCTCGACAACCATAGCTTTACCGATCTTTTTGAAAAGATAACCCGATCGACCAACGTCTATATTTCTGGCAAAAACGATTGGTTTGATTTTGTGGAGCGGCTAATCGACGGCGGCTATATTGAAATTGCCTACCGCTTTATAGAAAACGCCGCGCCTTTTGTCGGAATGGACGATCGCGCTAGAGTCTTACTGGCTAAACTGCGCGAAAAAGAAAACGCCTCCGAATCTCCGCGCTTTTTCTCTTAAATCTTGTAAGGCTTCGCCGTTTTTCTCGTTATTCCCCTCCGTCTTTAGAAGCGTATAAATCGTTAGAATACTAAATCAAAAAAGGAGACGCGATGAAGCTAGTCTTGATCATAGCGACAACGGCGATATTTTTAGGCGGTTGCGGCGTCATACAAAAAACGCCCGTAACTGAGCGTAACAGGATTCTTTTGACGAGCGAAGACGAGGAGAAACGGCTAGGACTCGACGCGGCGGACGAGATACTAAAAACCTCCAAACAATCGACCGACGCGGCGCTAACCGCTCGCGTCGTTAATGTAGGCAAAAAGATTGTCGCGGTTTCGAGCGAGGCAAAAGCCTATACGTGGGATTTTTACGTTTTGGAAGATCCGACGATTAACGCCTTTGCGTTGCCCGGCGGCAAGGTTTTTTTCTATACGGGCATTTTGAAGCTAATGGCTAACGACGATCAGATCGCTTGCGTAATGGGACACGAGATCGCCCACGTTCTTGCGCGGCACGGCGCGGAACGTATGAGCCAACAACAGCTTTCAAACTTGGGCGGCGAGCTTCTTTCCGTCGCGCTTAAAATACCCTCGAAGTATCAAGAGGTCTATCAAACGGCGTATGGCGCTACCTCGAATCTGGCGCTTATGTTGCCATATAGCAGAAAGCACGAGAGCGAAGCCGATACGATCGGAGTTACGCTGATGTATAAGGCGGGCTACAACCCAAACGAAGCGGTGAAGTTTTGGCAAAAGATGTCGCAACAAGGCGGCGCGAAAACGCCGGAGTTTCTATCGACCCACCCTTCGGACGAACGGCGGATCAAGGATATTCAAACGGATATTAAAAAGCTAAAATAAAATGCAAAAGCGAAACGGAGCGTCGAACAAACGCAGAAGCGGCGTTAGAGCGTTCTGATTTTCGCGATTTCGTCGCGTAGGCGCGCCGCCTCTTCAAACTCCAGCAGCTTCGCCGCCTCTTGCATCTTTTTGCTTAGCTCTTTGACTAGTTTTTGCTTCTCGATAGCCGGCATTTTAAGTAGCTTTTCGCGCTTTAGATCGAGCAGCTTTTGGCGATCTTCTAAATGCAAAGTTTCGTCTAGCTTTCGCGCCACGCTTCGCGGCGTTATATTATGCGCCTCGTTGAAAGCGATCTGCTTTTCGCGCCGCTTTTGCGTCGTTTCGATCGCCGTTTTCATCGCCTCGCTTATCTTTTTGCAAAACATCAAAACCCTGCCGTTTAGGTTTCGCGCCGCTCTGCCCATCGTTTGAATCAAAGAGGTTTCGCTACGCAAAAATCCCTCCTTGTCCGCGTCCAAAATCGCCACCAGCGCCACTTCGGGCAGATCGAGCCCTTCGCGTAATAGGTTAATGCCAATCAACATATCAAACTCGCCAATCCTAAAAGAGCGGATAATCTCGTTTCGCTCGATCGCATCGACGTCGCTGTGCATATACTTCGCCCTCAAACCAAGCTCTAAATAGTGTTTTTGTAACTCCTCCGCCATTTTTTTCGTCAGCGTCGTAACTAGCGCCCGATCGCCGCGCCCGATCGTCTTTTTCGCCTCGTCGTAAAGAATGGCGACCTGATTATCGCTATCGCGCAACTCCACGATCGGATCCAATAGACCCGTAGGGCGAACGACCTGTTCGGCGACGATCGCGCTATGCTCCAACTCCCACGCGGCGGGCGTGGCGCTGACGAACAGATAATGCGGCGCTTTAGCGATAAACTCGTCGAACTTTAGCGGGCGGTTATCGAGCGCGGAGGGCAGGCGAAAGCCGTAATCGACCAAAACCTCTTTGCGGCTACGATCGCCCGCAAACATACCGCGAAACTGCGGCAGACTAACGTGGCTTTCATCGACGATCACCAAATACGGCTTATTTTTGATCTCGAAGTAATCCATCATCGTATAGGGCGTTTCGCCCTCTTGTTTAAGCGTAAAGTGGCGCGAATAGTTCTCCACCCCTTTGCAAACGCCCGTCGCTTTTAACATCTCTATATCAAACTCGACGCGCTGTTTAAGCCGCTGATACTCTACGACCTTTCCCGCCTTTTCAAACTCCGCAAGCCGCGATTCTAGCTCGGCTTCAATTGTCCCAATCGCCCTGTTTAGACGTTCGGTAGTAACGGCGAAGTTGCTCGCCGCGTAGATCGAAATATGATCGACGCTTTCGCCGATCTCGCCCGTGAATGGGTTAAAGTGGTAGATTTTCTCCACCTCGTCGCCAAAAAACTCAAACCGAACCGCCTCCGTCTCCGAATAACCGGGAAAAATATCGACGCTTTCGCCTTGAACGCGAATACGCCTGCGATCAAAATAGGAATCTTCGCGCTTGTAGCCCATATCTATAAGCTCTAAAAGCCATTTGCGCCTGTCGATCTCCTGCCCGACTTTGACGCGGCTGACCATCTGCCTATACTCGTCTGGACTGCCCAATCCGTAGTTTGCCGAAACGCTCGCCACGACGATCACGTCGTCGCTATTCATCAAGCTCGCCGTCGCGCCTAAGCGCATACGTTCAAGCTCGTCGTTGATCGACGAATCTTTTTCGATAAAGAGGTCTTGGCGCGGCAGATAGGCTTCCGGTTGATAATAGTCGTAGTAGCTGATGAAATACTCCACGCGGTTTTCGGGAAAAAAAGCCTTAAACTCGTGGTATAGCTGCGCGGCAAGCGTCTTGTTGTGCGTCATTATCAATGTAGGCGTTTGTAGCTTTGCGATCACGCTCGCCATCGTAAAGGTTTTGCCGCTACCCGTAACGCCTAAAAGCGTCTGATAGCGGTTTTTGCTCTCTATCGATCGAACGAGTTTTTCTATAGCTTGGGGCTGATCGCCCGCCGCCGCGTAATCGCTCTTTAATTTGAACATATTTCTTTCCTTAAAAGCGCTGATTATTCCATAGCTTTGGTTAAAATGCGTTTCAATAGATGGAGGTTTTCGCAATGTTTATCATAAGCGCTTTAACTCCGAAACGCAAACATTACCTACGTTGGATAAGCGAAGCCGTTCTTCTTGGGCTGGTTTTTTTACTCTTCGGGTTTCTGTTATTTTTGCAAGAGCGCGACGATATTTACGCCGCGCACGATCGCCTGCTCGCGGTCTATACGGTCTATACCGAGTCGATGTTCGCGGATATAGACGATATGATCGATCGCGCATCGAGGTCTTATTTTGATCCGATAAACGTTTATGGAACTAATATAATAGAAGGGATCTGGCGCGGCAGGCAAGAAGACGATCCGTTGCTGGAAAACGGGACTTTGCTCGATAGCGATAGAAACATACTATTTAGTATGCAAGAAAAAAATTACGATCAAGAGACTATCGACTCTTTTCTAGCCGCGCCGACCTCCCTAAACGGCATTCGTATCAGCGAGCCGTTTCAGGGCGACAACGGCGAATGGGCGCTCTGTTTTTCCAGAGCTTTTTTTGGCAAAAACGGCGAAATTAGGGGTTACGCCATAGCCGAGTTTAATCTAAGAGCGATCGCGGATAAATACCAACGGCTAACGAGTATCGACGCAAGCAGAGTCGCGCTATTTTCTAAAAAAGGCGCGGTAATAGCGCGGGCTTCCAAAGATCGCGTCGATTTTGGGTGGCGGCTTCCGGAGCAGTTTATTCCGCATATGTCGAATCGTGAAAAACGATTCGCCACAATGAACTTTGGCGACGAAGCGCGGATCGTCTCTTTCGCGCCGATCGAGACGTATAATATGTTTATGGGTTGTTCTACGCCGTATCACGAGCTATACGGGCAACTAACGCTGATTTTTAGCGGGTTTTTCGTTATTTGGCTGGTTTTAGTCTATGCGGGCTGGAAAATATCGCGGATATTGCTAAACGAAGAGAACGAGGCTTTAAATAAAGAGCGAAGTAGCAAATTAGAGATGCAACACAAAGTCGAAGACGCGGAAAAAACCAAACTCGAACACGAAAGAATTCTTATCCAGCAAGCGAAAATGGCGGCTATGGGCGAGATGATCGGAGCGATCGCCCACCAGTGGCGGCAACCGCTTAACTCGATCGGGCTTTATATTCAGGACTTGCTAGACGCGTATCGCTTTGGCGCGTTAAACGAGGAGTATCTGACGAGCTCCGTAGAAAAAACGATGTGGCAGTTGAAGTTTATGAGCGCGACGATCGACGATTTTAGCAACTTCTTTCGACCCGACAAAAACAAAGCGGTATTCGACCTATCAAAAGCCGTGCGCAACGCTATCTCGCTTGTTTTCGCGCAGCTAAGAAAGAGAGAGATTAACGTCGTTTTCGAGATTCCGTGCGAGCCTCTGTGGTGCGACGGGTATGAAAACGAGTTTGGGCAGACGGTTTTGAACTTAATTACCAACGCGAGAGACGCGGTAATCGCCGCCAAAAAACGCGAACGCAAAATCACGATCCGCTTGACGCGAAACGAAGACGAGGCGCGGCTAGACGTAGAAGACAACGGCGGCGGCGTTCCAAACGATATTATCGATCGCATATTCGAGCCGTATTTCACTACGAAAGGACCCAAAAAGGGATCGGGAATCGGGCTGTATATGTGCAAGATGATCGTCGAAGATAGTATGAAAGGCAAAATCGGCGTTTATAACGTCAAATACGGCGCTCGCTTTTTTATCGATCTGCCAATCGTCAGAGAAGGATTATAACGCTTCCCTCTCTCGTCGTTCCAGCTTTCCGCGCGATTGTCGGCGCTTTTATTGCGAATCCTCTTGATCTTTTTCATTTACTTCCGATATACGTCTAGTAACTAAATCAGTCCAAAAAGAAAGGGGACGCTCAAAATGCCAGGTTTCATCATCAA
>JAISRI010000212.1 GCA_031273735.1 Helicobacteraceae bacterium | reverse complement strand
TTATTTTAGGTTGCAACATTCCCGCTTCGTAGAGAAAAAGGCTTGGCGCGTAGTCGATTTTTTTATACGCGTCCCGCGAGGCGAAAGATAAAAAAAGGCTCTCTTTGGCGCGAGTAACGGCGACGTAAAAAAGCCTGCGTTCTTCTTCGATCGCGCCGCCCTGATTCATCAGCTTTCTATTGGGAAAACGCCCGTCCATAAGATCGATCACAAAAACCTCGCTAAACTCTAGCCCTTTTGAAGCGTGAACGCTTAATAAATTAACGCCGCTTCCCTCGCTCATCTCGCTTGATCCAAGCGCCATAGCGTTGATAAATCGCTCGCTTGTTTGATAGCGATCGGATAGCTCTCTTAACGTTCTAATCTTTTCAAAAATCCGTTCTTTGGCTTCGTCAAAAACCCTCTGATCAAAATTACCGTTTTTTGTAGATCGCGTTTTGGCGAGTTTATTGACGATCGCTTCAAATAACGGCGAAGCGATTATTAAAGAGAGCTGTTCTTTTGGTTTTTGTAGCTTTTTAAGAGCGGCCAAAAGAAGCCAAAAATCGCTTAAAAACTTGGCGCTTTGTTCGTTTAATTGCGAATGCGACAAAAGCGGGTGATTTTCAAATCCGATCGGCATATTTTCAAAGCGTTTGCTTGCGATCTCCTCGCCGCTAAAAAGTCCGCTTTCGACAAAAGAGGCGCTTTGCGCGATCGGCGTAAGAAAGCCTTTAAGAAAATCGCCGCCGCCTAGCTTGACGCTCTCGTCGTAAAGCTCTTTTGCCCCGTGCGAACCGATTCCCTGCGCATATTCCATAACATTCACGAAAGCGAGCAGATCGCGAGGATTTACTATCAACTCTATTAGATCCAACGCCGTTTTGATCTCGCGAGATTCAAAAAAGCCGTTTCCGCCTTTACGCCTACAAGGCAAGCCAAGCTCGCGCAACATCGCTTCGATCCCGTCCGCGCTAGAGTTGTTACGAAAGATCACGGCGATCTCGTTTTTGGCGTAGCGCGAAGAGGCGATTTTCGCGGCGATAGCGCGGTATTGTTCGTATAACTCGCCGTAAGCCAAGAGTTCGGGCGGCGCGAAGCTCTGCGTTTTGATCGGCGTAAGCGCTTTTGGGTAAACACGCTCGTTATTGGAGATCACGCGGTTTGCCAAGCTCAAAATCAACGCCGTCGATCGATAGTTTTTCGTCAGAGTCCATACCTTCGCGTTTTCGTAGCGCTTTTCAAAATCGGAGATAATGCCAATCTCCGCGCCGTTAAAAGCGTAAATACTCTGATCGTAATCGCCCACGCAAAAAAGTGAAGGCGGGTTTAACGCCTTCAAAACGCTATTTTGCAACGGATTTGTGTCTTGATATTCGTCGACAAGCGTTTCTCGATACGGGTTTTTCGCGCCCTCTTTTAGCGCTTGGCGCATTTGAAGCAACAGATCGTTAAAGCCGACAAAGCCAAGCTCGTTTTTTAGCTCGTCGAATTCGTCGAATATCTTTTCGTAAAGCGGCGCGTTTTCTTTATGCGCTGGATTTTTAGCGCCAAGCCATTCGCAAAAATCCTCTTCGTCGCGGTTTTCAAAAAGATTTTTGTAGTCAAAAAGCGCCGCGTAGCCCAAAACGCCCTGTTTGCCGAAATCGCGCATAAGATATTTGTCATAGACCGTTTTGAAAAGCGTTTTTAATTCGCTCGGCTGTTTAAGGACGACGTTTTTGCCAATCGCTTTAAGCCATTTGTAACTAACCGAATGAAAGGTTCCCGCCATAACTCGTTCGGCGGCTTTGCCGCCAAAAGCCTGCGCCAAACGCGCGAGCATTTCGGCGGCGGCTTTGTTGGTAAAAGTTAGAAGCAAAATCTCTTCTGGCGACGCGCCGTTTTTTAGCAGGTGGGCTATCCTGCCCACGATCGCGCTTGTTTTGCCAACGCCCGCGCCCGCGATAATCAGATTGTAACCGATTGGAGCCGTCGCGGCGGCGAGTTGCTCCTCGTTTAGTCTTGAAAGCGGCAAAGCTAAGAGAGCAAATTCTCGGCTATTTGCGCGATATTTTCGGCGCTAAAACCGAAACGCTCGAAAAGTTTTTCAGACGGAGCGGACGCGCCGAAACTCTCCATTCCAATAACCGCGTCGGCGAAACGAAACCACTCGTTCGCGCTTGCCGCTTCGATCGCGATCGCGATCGTTTGGGGATCGACGATCGTTTCAAGATACTCTTCGTCTTGTTCCGCGAAAAGATCGAAACAAGGAACGCTGACGACGTTTGCGCCGATCCCTTTTGTTTGCAATAAACTCTTTGCGCTTAGAGCCAGCGCGACTTCGCTTCCGCTCGCGATCAGCGTAATTTGCGCTTTTTTGGCTACGCAAAGCAAATATCCGCCCTTTGAAATATCGCCTTTGATTTGGCTTCGATCAAGCGCGGGCAGATTTTGGCGGCTTAGGACGAAAGCCGAAGGCGCTTGCAGTTTAAGCGCGCTTTTCCACGCGACGACGTTTTCAAATCCGTCAGCGGGGCGAAAAACGTAAAAATTGGGCAGGGCGCGAAAAGCCGAAAGCTGTTCGATCGGCTGGTGCGTCGCGCCGTCTTCTCCCACGCCGATAGAATCGTGCGTCCAAATGAAAAAACGTTTCGCGCTCATCAGCGCCGCCGTTCTAGCCGCCGGTTTTTGATAGTCGCTAAAGACGAAAAAGGTCGAATCAAACGGGATAAAAATCCCATAAAGCGCGATCGCGTTGGTAATCGCGCTCATCGCGTGTTCTCGAATGCCAAAGCGGATATTTGAATCGCTATTAGCCAACTCGGTTTTATTGGAGGCGGCTAGATCGGCGCTTCCGCCGATAAACCCTTGCACAGAGGCGGCGATCGCGTTTAGAATTTGACCGTTCGTATCTCTTGTGGCTTTAGGAGCGCCGTCGAAAACGGGATATTCGATCGCGCTAAAATCGGGGTTTAACAGCCGTTTAAGAAGCTCTTTTTTATCCGATTTCTGGACGCGATCATTCCATTCGCGCTCGGCTAATTCGCCCTTTTCTAAAGCGGTTCTAAACCAAGTCAGCGCGTTTTGCGGGATATAAAACGGTTCGTCTTTGAAACCCGCTTTTACTTTGCTGGCGCTAATCTCGCTCGATCCTAGCGGCGCGCCGTGCGTTTTGCGGCTGCCTTCCATAGTCGCCGCGCCTTTGGCTATGCGCGTTTTGGCGATAATGATCGTAGGTTTGCTTTGGTTTTTGGCGCTTTCAAAAGCCGCGTCGATCGCTTCAAAATTATGCCCGTCGATCGCGATAGTATGCCAACCCTGCGCCGTAAATCTCGCCGCTACGTCTTCTGAAAAACAGATATTCAAAGAGCCGTCGATCGTAATGTCGTTGCTATCGTAAACGACGATCAGATTATCCAGCGCGTTATGCCCTGCAAAAGAGCTTGCCTCGTAGCAAACGCCCTCCATAATGTCGCCGTCGCCGCAAAAACACCAAACTTTATGATCGATAGCGCCCAAAAGTTTTTGCGCTTTTTTGGCGGCAAAAGCAAAGCCTACGGCGTTGGCAAACCCTTGCCCTAAAGGCCCCGTCGTAACCTCGATCCCTTCGGTATGAAGGCGCTCTGGGTGTCCGGGCGTTTTGGAATCAAGCTGTCTGAAGTTTTTTAGATCATCCAACGAAAGGTCGTAACCCCATAGGTGCAAAAGCGAATAGATTAGCGCGCTGCCGTGTCCGCCGGAAAATACGACGCGATCGCGGTTTAGCCACTTTGGATTGCGCGGATTATGTTTCAGATGAAAGCTAAAAACGCTCGCTATATCCGCGATTCCCATCGGCATACCGGGGTGCCCAGAGTTTGCCTTTTGGATCGTATCTACCGCTAAAAAGCGAACCGCGTTGGACATTTCGCCAAGAGTTTTATCGTCGAGCCGCATTGTGATTCTTTCGTAAAAAATAGAGCGCAAGTGTAGCAAAAGCCAAATTTGTCTCCCGCCAAACGCGACTTTTGCGCGGATTTAAGCGGATTCAAAAAAGTTTGCGTTACAATAACGCGTTTTTACGATCTCGTAATGGCAAATCTTCTACAAAAAGGATTTAACGATGCGTTCGTTTTTCTGCGTTTCAGCTTGGTTTAAGGAAAAAAGTTGTCTCTCTCTCTCTCTCTCTCTCTGTTATTAGCCGCTCTATCGTTTTCGCTGTCGGGTTGCAGCTCTTCTAGCGGTTCTGACGGCGATAACTCCAACCCCAATGTAGATTGTCGCTCTAACGGACATAACTTCAACGGTATCCCAGGGGTAATTGAAAAAGTCAATTTCACGGGGCAAACCGCAACTATCAATCTTAATTCTCTAAACGCAAACGACGTTTATTTGGTCAAAGTCAATAAATCGGCATGCGTCGCAAAAGCAAACGATACGGGCGGATTAAACGCAAACGATACGGGCGGATTATTAAGCGCGACGGTATTTGACGATAGCCAAGCGCTCCAAGCGCAAGATACGTTTGAATCGCAAAGCTCTTTTCTTCCTATGGATCATATAGGCGCTATGGAGTTCAACGCCAATCCGCCGCCCATTACCGAAGAGATGCGCCAAAACCGCGATCGTTTAATATCCTTCGCTCCTTTCGCGGCTCCTTCGGTAAACGATAAAAGAAACTTTTGGGTGGAGGAGGTTTTTAACGGCGGTTCTTTTGTGCAAAAAGAGGCTACCCTTCTAGCTACGGGAACGTATAGCAATATATGGGTTATCGACAATAGTATAACTACTCCTCAAGCGCAAGCGTTAGCGACTAAGTTTGACGTAATTTATCCGATAGAAACCAAACTTTTGGGCTATGAGTATGGAGGAGGGACTAACGGCGACGGAGGCAGAGACGGCGATCCGAAAATCCAAATCTTGGTTTATGATATTAACAACGGCAACGGCAACGTGGCGGGGTTTTTCTGGGGCAAGGATTTTTACAATGATTCCGAGAGCAAGAAGTGGTCTCCCCCATTAAGATCGAACAAAGCCGAAATCTTTTATCTCGACGCCGGTTATATCCAACATTCTCTCGAATTTATGTATTCGACTTTAATACATGAGTTTCAGCATATGATCAACTTCAACGAAAAATTCGTAAAGCGCGACAAAAACTCCGCTACTTGGTATAACGAAGCGCTCTCGATGATGGCGGAAGACGTAGTCGATCCGCTTATAGGCGTAAACGACTATCACCCCATAAAAGTGCGTATTCCAACCTTTCTTACCTTTTACGATCAGGTTGGCGTAACCGAATGGGATAATTTGGATAGCGGCGCCTCTTACGCGAAAGGATACGCCTTTGGCGCGTATCTTATGCGTAATTTCGGCGGAGCGCAACTTCTTAAAGATATCCTTGCCAACGACGAAACAAACGAGAAGTCTATAACTGCGGCGTTAGATAAGTTTGAAGCGGGATTAACCTTTGAAAAAGCTCTTGCTAGATACGGCGAGGCTTTGGTGTTTAGCGGAACAAAAAAGCCAAGCGGCGTTCTTTCGTTCGATAATACGGTTAACAAAACAATCGATGGAACAACTTATACCGCTACAGGTTTTGATATATGGAATATATCGTCCGGCGGCGTTATCGGTCCTAAAGTTTTTGATCTATCGCCTAGAGAGATGAGACCGCATTCGGTTAGATTGCACTCTCTAAGCGCGTGGAAAAACAAAAGCGGAAGCCTATCGATCACGCTTGAAAAACCAGCTAACGACGACGTAGAGCTTTACATTATGGTAAGGTAAGTTATGAAACTTGTATTTTTAGCCTCTTGTTTCGCGTTTTCTTTGCTTGCTTGCGGAGCGAAAACCACCATTACGGGCAGAGTCCAAATATACGGGAACGAACCGCATACGTTTGTAGGCGTGATCGACGATAAAGGGGTAGAATATTCCGTATATCCCAAAGAGAAAGAAAAAGAGCTAAGAGACCTTCAGGGGCGGCTTATCAAGTTTAACGTAGAGTTTATCGATAATTCGCAAACAGATAACTACTTGTTATTAAAAGGCGGCGTTATAACTCCTCTAAGTTGGAAAATCATAAAGTAACGCCTTTCGCTCCTTTATCCGCTTTATCCGCCATACTCCGCTTTCAGCGGAGCGCTACAATACAACTCGCCGTATTTGCGATATATTTTTTGAACGTAGGCAAAATTAACGCCTCGCGTCTCCGTAAAACGCTTCTTTTTATGTTGTTTCCGCGTCCCTTATCGCCATTACGCGAAGCGATAGCTTTCGCAGAAGAGCCAAGCGCGGAGGAAATCGGGATCCAAAAAGATCATCAAATTATTGAAGCCGTCTTGAACGCGATAAAACTCGCAACCGCGTCATTCCCGCGAAGCGCAGGAATGACTGAAACGCGGCGGGTTTTAGGAATACGACGATCTATAATAAACGCGCTATTCAAACAGTCCGTTTACGCTTTCGTTATTAACGATACGGCGCATCACTTCCGCAAAAAGAG
>JAISRI010000155.1 GCA_031273735.1 Helicobacteraceae bacterium | reverse complement strand
TATGGTGCGGTCGGCGAGAGTCGAACTCGCATGGGTCGCCCCGCCACCCCCTCAAGATGGTGTGTCTACCAGTTTCACCACGACCGCAACAAAAAAGCGAAGGCTCGCCGAAACGAGCCTTCAAGAAAACCTATTGAAGCTCTGCAAAGAATCCAATAAATGGATTAGCGTAAAGCGCGATAATCGCGAAAACAAGCGTATAGATCACCTGCGCTTCGATCATAGCCAACGCGATAAACATTGTCGTCATCAATTTGCCGCCCATACCTGGGTTGCGAGCTGTGCCTGCGATTGTAGCCGCAGCCGTATTGCCCATACCAATCGCGCCGCCAAGCGCGGCAAGACCAAGACCAACAACCGCGGCAAGAACCGAATAGGCGGCGAAAGTCGCGCCGCCGCTCTCGACGGACGCGAACGCCGAACACGCCAAAGCGGCGAATACGAAAAGAATCTTTTTCATAAAAACCTCCAAACTTTGCTTAACCCCGTTCGGCTTGCGTATCCCTACAAGGCGGTTAGCGAACGAAATGCTACATAAAAACGGCTTAACGCTCGCTAATTAGGTATAGGCGTTTGCGTTCGCCGCTCGTGGCTATACCGAGCTGCTCGCGGTATTTTGTGATGGTGCGTCTAACCATTTTGATCGTGAAGCGCGTTTCAATCAGTTGGAGAAGTTTTTGATCGCTTAAAGGCTTTTCACGCGGTTCTTCTTTGATCAGTTTTGTAAGGTAGTCTTTAATGGCGCGCGTGGAAGTTTCGTTTGCGTCGTCGATCGCTATACTAAAAAAACTTTTAAGCGCGAAAACGCCTCGATCGCACGCAAGATATTTACCGCTAATTGCGCGGCTGATCGTGCTGGAGTTGCGCCCTAAATCTTCGGAAATATCGGCAAGTTTCATCGGCGCTATATCGGAGCCGTTTTTGAAGAAATCGTATTGGCGATCGACAATCATAAGCCCGATTTTTTTAAGCGTTTTTCGTCGCATATCTACCGCGTCGATCAGATCGCGAGCCTCTTTGATCTTTGCGCGAACAAAATCCTCTTTTTTTATATTTTCTGGCGCTTCGATCGTTAGTTTTGGATAGTATGGATCGTTTAATTCTACCTCTAATAGATCGCCGTCCGTAAAGACAAAAATATCGGGAATAACCTGCATAGATTCTTCTAAGAAATCCAAGGCGGGCGGGTTTCTTAAATGTTTAAATAGATCCATAGCTTCGCTAAAGCCCTCTTCTTTGTGAAATGCGGATAGATTTTCTCTATTATAGATTAGCGTTTTTACAAGCTGATATAACCGATCGCTTATATCGTATTCTCTCAATTGCCACATAAAGCACTCCGCAATATCTTTAGCGCCTACGCCAGAAGGCGAAAAATGCTCGAAACGCAAACGGATTTTTTCTACGATTTGCGCGCTAACTCTATAGCGATTTGCGATTGCTTCAATATCGCCGTCAAAAAAGCCTAGATCGTCGATCGAGTCGATAATAGATCTCGCTATAATCTTGCTTTGCGGCGTAGGAAAAAGATGATCGGTTATCTGTTCTTCTAGCGCTTCGTAAAGCGATTTTTGTTGAATACTTGTCGCCTCTATTACGTCGGAAAGGGAACGTTTGGGTTCGTCTCGTCGATAATAGTCGTCTTCGTTATCTAAAAAATCGTCGTCTTCTATGCGATCTTGCGCGTTTGGGTCATGTTCGTCGTAAGAGATCTCTTGATTTGATTTTATCTGTAAAAAAGGGTTGGCTTCGGCTTCGATCTTTAAGCGGGATTCTAAATCGGTTACGGAACATTGCAAAAGCGGAAGCCAATTTCTCATTGTCGCGCTGATGCGATATTTTGTTTGAGCGTCCCCTCCAGTCCGAAGTTGTAAGCTCATAGCTTATAATTTTCTCCTAAATAGTGGCGAATCACTAACGGATCGCGTCCCACCGCGTCCGCCGCGCCGCTTGCTATGATCGCGCCGTCGTGAAGAACGTAGGCTATATCGCATACGCCTAGCGTTTCGCGCACGTTGTGATCGGTGATCAAAACGCCGATATTTTGCTCGCTTAAAAATCTAATCGTTTTTTGAATATCCGCTACGGCGATCGGATCGACTCCCGCAAACGGCTCGTCAAGCAAAATAAACTTAGGGTTTGCCACCAAAGCTCGCGCGATTTCTACGCGCCGTCTTTCGCCGCCCGAAAGATTAACTCCCTTTCTAGCGCGAATATGTTCGATATTGAATTGTTCTAAAAGAATTTCCACGCGATTTGAACGCTCTTCTTTATTGTCCGCGAAGGCAAGTTCTGCGGCTAGATATAGATTATCTTCCGCGCTAAGTTCTTTGAAAATACTGCTCTCTTGGGGTAGGTAGCCAATCCCAAGCCTTGATCGTTCGTGCAACGAGAGCTTTGATATTTCCTTATCATCCAGCCATACCTCTCCGCTTGTGGCGGGGACAAGCCCGCATATAATATAAAAGGTGGTTGTTTTGCCCGCGCCGTTTGGACCAAGCAAGCTAACGATTTGCGAGCTTTTAACCTCTATCGACACGCCGCGCAATATCTCGGCGCTTTTGTATCGTTTAACTAAATTAACGCCTCTTAGCGAATGGATTTTTTCACTCATCATAAACGCCTATCAAGCGCATATCGCCGTCTAATTCGATCGTAATTTTTATAAATTTGATCGCGCTTTTTTTAAGATAATTTTCGATCGCTTCATCTGCCCACTCTATAAAGCTCCAACCGCCGCCTAGCTCTTCATACAAGCCTCTTGCGAAAAAATCTTCGCTTCCGATTCGATAGAGATCGAAATGGCGCAGATTAGGCGCGTATTCGTGCATAATTCCAAAGGTTGGCGAAGCGACTTCTTTTATGCCAAACTCTAAAGCGAATCGCTTTACAAAAGCGGTTTTTCCCGCGCCTAAAACCCCGCTTAAAATAACGACTATTCCATCTTGATAACGCGAAATTAGTTCGCGGCAGATCGGATCGAAATCTTCTGGATTTTTCGCTAGTTTTTTATTCATAGCTTTGAACTGACTTCGACGATCTGATCTAGCTTTTTCGCGGCTTTGCCCGACTCGATCGCTTCCGAAGCGATCTCCACGCCTTCTTTAATATCTCGCGCCATACCGATCACCTCCAGCGCGATCGCCGTGTTGAAGTAGATCGCGTCGCGCTGCGCGGGCGTAGCGACGCCGTTAAATATGTTGCGCGCGATCTGCGCGTTAAACTTCGCATCCGATCCGCGCAAAGCCTCTAACGGAGCGCGAATTAACCCAAAATGCGAAGCGTCTAACTCGTAAAGATGGATATTTTCACCGATTAGCCGCGCTACGCGAGAGGCTCCTGAAAGCGTCAATTCATCTACGCCGCCATCGCCGCAAATCACTGCGGCGGATTTTGAGCCCATCTTTTTAAGAACCTCCGCCAAAACGGGCGCAAGCAAATGATCATATACGCCGATACACTGCTTATTTACGCCCGCGGGATTGGTTAGAGGTCCTAAAATGTTAAAGATTGTGCGGTGGTTTAGGCTTTTTCTGATTGGCATAATGTGCTTCATCGCAGGGTGGTGGCGTTGCGCGAACATAAAAACAAAGCCCGTCTCTTCTAGAAGTTTTACCTGTTGATTGGGATTAAGATCTAAAGAAACGCCAAGCGCCTCCAGCGCGTCCGCGCTCCCAGATTTACTCGTAATCGATCGGTTGCCGTGTTTTGCCACAAAGCCGCCCGCCGCGCATACAACCAAACTTGAAGTAGTAGATATGTTAAACGAGTAGCTTTTGTCGCCGCCCGTGCCGACAACGTCGACCAGTTTGCCTTCAAGAGCGGGGTCTAAATCTAACTTCAGCGCGTGCGATTTCATCACCTCCGCAGCCGCCGCGATCTCCTCTGCGGTTTCGCCGCGCTCGAACATTTCGCGCAACATAATTTGCGCCTCCTCAAAACCAAGCTCGTTTTTGAATAGCTTGTCAAATTGCCCTTTTGCCTCTTGGTAGGTCAAGCGATTTCCTTAATATAGTCTTTTTGCGCCGCTTTAGGGATCGAGCGCGTAGCTGGTATGGCAAGCGTTTCGTAACGCTTGGTATGCGTTAGAAACTTTAGCTCGATAATATCTCCTACGCGCGTTTCGCGGCTGGCTTTAACTACCGCTCCGTTAATCGTTACGGCGTTATGCGCTATCATATCTTGCGCGGTTGCGCGACGCTTTACGAGATTGACGGCGTTTAGAAACGAATCGATACGCATTTTGCGCCTCCCTTAAAGCGTGATTTTAGCCGCTAAAGCCTTTAATATGGATTGGTTTTTGCTTGTTTAATGAAATTTCCGCCCGCGATCTTCTCTACGACAGAGGGCGTTTTTCCGCCGTTTTCGACGCTAGATCGCCTAGCGAATACGCTTTGGCAAACGTTCCAAACGCGATCAATCTTTACGCTATGACGGACGAAGAACGCGCCGACATTGGGACGCTCTATGCGCGAAAACCGTTTGAAGCGCGATCGTTAGGCGCAAGTTATATTTGCAAAAACCTAGCCGATCATCTGCTATGGTTAGAAAAACGATTCTCTCCAGCCGATCGCCTTGCGATCTATTGCGCGAGAGGCGGAATGCGAAGCTCGTCGATCGCGGTGGTTTTGACGCATATAGGCTATCGAATCTGGCGCGTTCAGGGCGGTTTCAAAGCCTATCGCGCAGAGGTTTTGCGATATTTTGACGAAGCGCTTAATTTTCGTTTTATTACCCTCGACGCGCCGACGGGAAGCGGCAAGAGCGAGTTGATTCGCGCTCTAAATTGGAGCGTCGATCTAGAAGCGCTCGCCAACCACAAAGGATCGGCGTTTGGCGAAATGGCGAACGCGCAACCAAAAACGGCGAAGTTTGAAAACGATCTGCAATACGTTTTATCGCGCTTTGATCCTAGTTTTCCAATCGCGATCGAAGCCGAAAGCCGTTCGATTGGACGAATCGTTCTGCCGCCAAAGTTATATGCCGCGATCCAAAACGGCTTTCGCGTTTTTATTAAAACCCCAATCGAGGATCGCGTTAAAAGAATTGCCTCTGAATACGGAGCTCTCTCGAGCGATTTTTTTAACGCCGCTATGAAAAGAATCTCGCCGCATATACCCCGCGACGTTTTTAGCGCGATTTGCGAGGCGTTTAACAAACGCGATCTTGAAAATTGCGCGTTTTTATTATTAACGCAATACTACGATAGAGTTTATAAAAAAGCGCAAAAATACGACGCGATCATCGAGTTTGATACGATCGAAAACGCGATCGCGCAATTAGAATCAATCCGCTTCAATCAATAATAACGGCTAGCGCTCGGCGCTTTAAGAATGGCGGAGGTTTTACGCTTATTTTACAATCGTCGATAAACTACAAGATACCTCTTTGACCTTTGCTGTTTTGTTCGCCTAGAACGCCCGTTTTTTGTAGTTGCTCTACTATGCGGGCTGCGCGGTTATAGCCGATCTGTAAGCGGCGCTGAATGTAGCTAATAGAGCTTTTGCGTTCGGTTAAAACGATTTGTTTCGCCTCTTCATACATTTCGTCAAGCGTATCGTCGTCGCCCAATCTGCTCTCGCCGCCGCTTGCGCCGCCAGCCGTATCGCCGCTTTCCAATAAAAAGCTGTTGTCGTATTCTGGCGCTCTTTGCGATTTGATAAACTCCACAATTTTTTCGATCTCTCTTTCGGAGCTAAACGGCGCGTGGAGGCGCACCAACCCTACGCTTCCGGGCGGCGTGAAAAGCATATCGCCGCGCCCCAAAAGGCTATCCGCGCCTTGCGTGTCTAAGATCACTTTGGAATCGATCTTACTGCCGACGCGATAGCTAATGCGGCTTGGCAGGTTTGCCTTAATCAATCCCGTGATTACATCGACGCTCGGTCGTTGCGTAGCGACAATCAGATGAATACCGCTTGCCCGCGCCATTTGCGCCAAACGGGCGATCGATATTTCCACCTCTTTGCCGCCGCTCATCATAAGATCGGCTAACTCGTCGATCACGACGACGATAAAGGGCAGAGGTTCAAACTTTTCCTCTTTCGCCTTTTGGTTATAGCCTTCAATATTTTTTGTCTTGGTTTTGCTCATTAGCTCGTAGCGCCGCTCCATCTCTCCGACCATATTGGCAAGCGCGGCGATCGCCTGTTTGGGCTTGGTGATAACGGGCGTTAAAAGGTGCGGAATATCGTTGTAAATACTAAACTCCAGCATTTTTGGATCGACCATCAAAAGACGCAAACTATCGGGCGAATTGCGGTATAGCAGAGATAAGATCATCGCGTTTATACCGACGCTTTTACCGCTTCCCGTCGTTCCCGCGATCAAAAGGTGCGGTAGTTTTTTCAGATCGGTTACAAACGGATTGCCAACAATATCTTTTCCAAGCGCAATCGTAAGAGGGCTTGAAGCGCCGCTAAAAACCGAGCTGGCTAGAACCTCGCGTAAATAGATCGTTTCAAAGGTTTTATTTGGAATCTCTATGCCGATCACGTCTTTGCCCGGTATCGGCGCTTGAATACGGATCGTTTGAGCGCGCAAAGCCATCGCAATATCGTTTTCAAGACTTAAGACGCGCGAAACTTTAACATGCGCGGCGGGCTTAAACTCGAAAGTGGTTACGACGGGTCCCGTATATGTGCGCGTAACGTCGCCTTCGATCTTAAACATACGCAGTTTTTCCATCAGATCGGAGATCTTTTCGTCGATCTCGTTTTCGTTAATTTCGTTTGGTTTATTCGCGGGAACGGCTAGAAAGTCGATAGGCGGCAAGACAAAATCTTTAGGCTTTTCTCTCGCGCCTTTATCCACCTGATCGAGCAGGCGTTTATTTTCGTCTAATTCGTGGACAATAACTACGTCTTTGCCTTTGCGTTTATGTCGCTTGATCGCTATCTCGTCGTCGTCGTCAAAACCTTGCGAAAGCGCCTCTTTGCGCCGAATATCCTCGTAATTGGGTAGCTCTTCTAACTTTTGGCGTTCGTTCGGACGAGAGATCATATCCGTAAAAGAGTCTTTGGCGGCTTCTTTGAAATGTCGCCAATGATCGAACATTCTCGTGTTGGGAAACCAGCGCGCCAAAAGAGAAAGCATATCGATAATAGTAATATGAAAAGAGAGTAGCCAACCATTGACGATTAAGAAAAACGCGAAAACGCCCGCGCCCGCGCTTCCTATGATCGGGCGCATAGATTCGCACAGCGCAACGCCGATCGTCCCGCGATCAAAGAAAAGCGCCTGAAAGATCAACCCCGCAAAGCCAAATAACAAAACCGCCGCGATCAGCTCGATCCAGCGGCGCGGCGACGGATTGAAGCGGTAGGCGCGCCACGAAAGCAAAAGACCAATCGGCGGCGCGGCGTAGATCAAAAAACCGAATAGCTCGCTAAAAAGCTCCGCCAAACCTCTGCCATAAACGCCTACTTTTGCGATGCTACCCGCGTAAAGCGCGACCGCGACGTAAATCCATATCCCTATAGATATAAGAAAAAATCCCTCTCTTTTCACTCGGACTCTTAAATGTAATTTACCAAGCTCAGGCTTTCTATGCGGGTAAGAGTAGCCAAAAGTCCTTGATACGCGACGCTAAGCTGATTCCATTTTAAGATCGCCTCGCCCGCGTCCATATCCAAAACTCCCGACTTTAGCGTTTCGACGTTGAGCGTCATCATCACGCTTTTTTCGTAGGTTAGCTCCAACTTCGAGCCTACCGATCCGTTTGTGGTATGCACTCTGTTGAGGTGATCGAGCAGGTGATCAACCGCGTAGATCGCGTTTTGAATTCCGATATTTCTCGCGCCGTCTTCGCTATTTCCGTCGGGGCGCGTCATTCCGATTCGCACGGCGTCGATCGCCTCTTGAAGCTGGTCAAAAAGATTGACCCGAGATTCGTCGATCGTAAGCGCGTTATTGGCGGCGAACGTCCAAGCGGGCGATTTATCGACCTTAAGCTCCGTTTGCGCGTCCTGAAAGAGAAAGTTGATATTTGTCTGCGTAGTTCCCAGCGCGGCGTTGTCGCGGACGATCAGCCGCCCGTCTAAAATATCGACGACAAAACCGCCGTTTCCCGCGCCGTCGCCAAAAGTATTGTCGATCGCCGTTTGCAAATCCGCGATCGTAGAGCTTTGCGTAAGCGTTACGCTAACCGCCGCGCCGTTCATATTCGTCCCGCTTAAAACGAGATTCCCCGTAAAGTTAAAGCCGAACGCGTCGCTTAAGGGCTTATTAAGACGAGTCTCTTGAAGCGTCCAGCCTTGTTCGCCCTTCGCGCCCGTGTAGGTCTGCAAAGCGGTTTTATCGGAAACGAGGTTGGTAGAATCGAAGCGATCGGTATTAGCGTCGAAAAGCGATATTTGCATTTTGCTGTCGCTTGTCGTATTGTCTTTTACTACGAGCCGCCCAAGCGAATCCATAGTAACGCCTACGCTCTTTTGCGCCGTTTCCAGCGCGGCGTTATAGGATTCAAACGATCCGTCGGCTGGAGTTTGCCCGCTAAGGACGATGCTCATTACGTTCATCAGTTGTTGATAGGTTGCGCCATTATGGGTTTCGTTCCTCGTTTCCAGTCCGTCGTCGTAGGGAACCAGCGCCTGCGATTGGTAGCCGCTCGCCGTCGTCAAAGCGCCGTTGGGATCGTATAGATCGTAGATCGCGCCCGCCGCAGGCTCGATAATCTGATAGGTCGAGAGCCGTCCGTTCGCGTCGGGAACGTCGCGCAAGGTGATCTCTACAAGTTTTCGTTCGCCGTTGACGTCGTTGATCTCCAAATGAAGCCGTTGTTCGTCCAGCGCTTCGCTTCCGCCCGTTTCTTTTAGTTGCGTGGAGGGCGTTGCATATGAGCTATCGGCGCGAACCGTCTGCGAGATTGTGGAGGTTAAAACCGCGCCGCTCTTTTCAAATCGCGCCCGATCGTAAGCCAAAGCGTCGGGAGCGCTAAAAGCCAAAACCTTTTCGCCGCTTAGATTTTGCGCCTCGATCGTTATTGCGTTTAATTTGGAAGGAACGAAAAGCTCCGGCGGCGTATCGGGGCTTGAAGCGGCGTTATCGAAGATCGCCAGCGCTCCGTTTTGTATATCGACGTCGAAACTGCCGCCCAGATCGGTTTCCAGCGCGGTTTTGATTTCGCTAGTCAATTCGCCGATCGTCGTCAGATTATTAACGGCGAAACTGCGAACCGAACCGTTGATTGAAAAGCTAATCTGATCGACGTTCGCGCCCATAACGCTTTGAACGGTATCAAACTTTGTGGCGATCGCCTCGCTATCCTGCCTGCGTAGAACGCTATCGAACTTAAAAAGCCGCTGATCGAACGGATCTTGCGCGGAAGCGATCTTATCCTGCGTTCTAGCGTAGGCGTAGCCGCTTTTAATAAAGGAATAAATATGCGCGTTTTCAATTTCGCCAAGCTCGCTAACGTCGTCGACCTTGACGTCGCTTGCCGCGAGGTGCAGATCGGTTAGCATACGCCCGCTTTTAATATCCGTAACTTCGATATTTCCTAGAGAATTGATAGTTACGTCGACGGCTTTATAGATATTGGTATTTCCCATTTCGCGCCCGATCCGATCCAGCAGATCTTGAACGCTCGCGCCGTTTGTCATTTCGATACGCGCTTTGAAGCTCTCCCCGTCGGGCTTTGTTCCGCGCAGATAAAAGTAGGTCGGTTTGCTATCGTCGCTCTGCCCGATCAAATCGCGGATCGTATCGCTCGTAGTTATCGGAACGGGCGTATCCAGCCCCATCGGATCGTCTTCGCTCATTACGCGATGATGTAAAAGCGTTTGATTATAAAGTTGTATATTGGTCGTCAAGCGTTTTGAGTAGTCGCTATCTACGCCCTGCATAAGCGTCCAGCCGTCGATATTGTAAGCGATTTCGACGCGATCGCCCGCTTGAGCCTTTATGCTCTGATCGTTTCCCTGATAGATTCCGCTTTCGCTGAAAGGCTTTTGTTTCATATTTGTTCCGGAGAATAAAAAATTTCCGTTAATCGAAGTGTTCGCCGTATCGCGGATATTAAACATCAGCGCCTCTAAATCGCTTGCCAACGCCGCGTAGCTTGTGGCGGAATGCACGTCGTTTGCCGCCTGAACTAGCTTGACTTTGAAGGCTTCTAGCGTCTTTTTCATAGAGGCGATCGCTACGTCGGTATTGTCGGCAAAGGTCTTTGCCTTTTGAACGTTATCTGTAACCTGATTTAACGTCGCCTTTTCGTTGATAAGCCGCAAAACGTCTTGATAGATCGTCGTCTCTTCGTAGCCGAAATTGATCTTTAGCCCCGTACTGAATTGGTTATTGACCTTGATAAGTGAACTCAAGGTTTTTTGCTGGTTGAATAGATAGTTGTTATAGATTGACGTCGTGCTTATGCGCATTAGGAACTCCTTTTTAGGGATATAGGAAGCAATTTTAATTCCTCTGCGAGATCGGCAAAAAACGACGGCGCTTTAACTAGGAGTTTATTATGCTATAGTTTCGCGCAATTTTATCAATAATAGGAGTTTTTCGATGATCAGACATATTGGCGCTACGTTTGCTTTGACGGCATACGCTTTCGCGGCAAGCGGCGGGTTTCTTGCGCCCGCTCCAGTAAAAACCAACGGCATAGACGGCGCGTTTATAAACGGCAAACACGGCGGCTCTTTGAGCGCGCTAGGGCAGATCAGCACGGAAGACGATTCGTTTCTTTACGGATACGCCGATCTGTTCTTTACGACGGCGAGCTATTTGGGCTTTCGCGGCGATATTGGTCTAAGCGGCGTCGGGCTGTGGTGGAAAGACGACGACGCGGTTTTTTCCAAAGACAAGGCGACTATGCACACGGCAAATCTTGGATTTTTCGCCGATCAGTTTTCGGTAGCGTTTGGGCGCGGCAAACTCGATTTGGTCTTAGCGCGTAGCTACTATCAAGGCGCGGTAGCCGAGCTAAAGCCAAACGATCAGTTTAGCGTTCGCGGGGCGTACATTAAATCGAAGGCGCTCGCCGATTACGACGCAGGACAGGTCTTTAGCGATTTTAATAAGTTCAACGACGACGGCGCGATTGCGATCGACGTAGGTTTCAAAGCGGGCGATCTATACGCCAATCCTTATCTTTATCACGCTTTTGATATAGCTACGTGGTTTGGAGGCAAGGTCGTTTTCGATCGGCTAAAAAACGATAACGGCTTTGCTTTGACGGGGCATTTGGCGGCAAGCGCCGAAGACGACGAGACAGGCGTCGAAGACGGCTTTTTCTTGGAGCTGCAAGGCGATTTCAAACTTAATACAGATTTAAGTTTCTTTGGCGGTTTTGCTCTTGCGGGATCGGACGGACTCGGATCGATTCGCGGTTTGGGCGAAAGTTATCACGTAACGGGCGCTAAAGGTAGAGCAAATACGATCAATCCATTTTGGGACGCGGGTTGCCAAATGTTCACGCTCGAAGCGAAGACGCTCTACGCAGGCGCGGAGTTTACGCGAGATAGATTATGGGCGGGCGCGATGTTAGGCGTTACTAGCGCAAAAGACGACGACTATTACGAGATTGATATTCGCGGCGAATACGCGATCACAAAATCTTTTATCGCGGAAGCGGCGTTTGTTACGGGCGATTTTGGAGACAATCGCGACAACGCCGTTCTAGACAACCAAACGCAGATTAAATTCGGCGTTCGCTATCTTTTCTAAGATTTTTATCGTTCCCTTGTTTAATCGCAAAAACAAGGGGGCGGCAAAGTCGATAAACTGCGCAAACGTTTCGCGCGGTTAATCGGCGAAGGCGTATAGATTGTTTTCTTCCGATATGGCAAACTCGATAAAGGTTATTAGTTCGGATAGATGGATTGAGAGCGTTTTTTGTTTTAGTTTTATTAGCTCCTTTTTGAAGCGGTTTAATTCGTCAAAAAGAATAGTCGTATCCTTGTAATAATCCTCTAATTTATACAAGATCGGAAAATCTTTTTTCGGATTTGCCATAGAAAATAACGCGTCGCGCATTTTTACGTCGATCGAAAAATAATTTTTGGAGTAGGGCGCTTCTTTATAACTTTTCGCCGCAATTAAATCTAAAGCCATTTTAGTCCGATCGTTTTAGCTAAGACGATCGTAACGATTAACGCCAAAAGCGTAACTATACGATAGATCAAACGCGCTCTTTTATTAGCTCTCGCGTTAAAAAACGGGCATAAGAAAAACAGCGCGATCGTCAATAGACCAAAAGCGGCTTTTGCGTAGTAGATAGCGGCGTTTTGAAACATAACGCCGCCGCTAACGATTAAGATAAACGCGGCGATCGCCGTCGGAACGATCGCTTTTTTATAGAGCGGTTTTAACGTTTCTTGATCAAAAGATCGGCGCAAAACTAAACGATCGATCAGAATAAAACCGCCCAAAATAAAAGCGGCGAAAAGATGAGCGATCAGCATATATCAAACCTTAGAAAATCGCCGTTTTCTTTAAGCCACTTTTCCGCTTCCAAAAAATCGGGCGCAATCGTCGCGACGCAATTCCAAAAATCGCGTTTGTGATTCATATATTTTAGATGCGCGACTTCGTGCGCGGCTATGTATTTTGCGACAAAAAACGGCGCTTTTACAATCCGCCAATTAAAACTTAGCGTTTTTTTAACCGAACAGCTTCCGTAACGGCTTATCTGATCGGCGATTCTGATTTTATTAAAACAAACGCCCAAAACGGCGGCGAGGCGATCGCACTCTTTACTAAAAAACGCTAAAGCCTCCTTGCGATAAAAGCCGTTTAGATCGCCGCTTGGAGGCGCAATCCACTCGCCTAAAAGAGGGATTAAGCCTTCGCAATCTTTATAGAGTTTTCGCGCGTTTTCAATCGCCTTCAAGCGCCGCGCCGCGTGTTTGGCGATCCAATTTTTGTGCTTTTTTAGCGCGTCGTCGATCGCCTTTTGCGGGGTTGAAAGCGGAGCGGTAAAAACCGCCTTTCCATCGCGATCGACGCTTAAACGCCAACGTTTAACGCCGCGCTTGCGGACGATTAAAACCTCTTGTTCCATTCGATACTTTATCGTTTTGTTGGTAAAAATCGCGTTATGAATACGGAAGAATTGCAAAGGTTGTCGAACCAAGAATCAATAAGCGGCGACGAGCTTGAATGGCTACTATCGGCGCGATCGAGCGGCGAGGTCGATTTTAAGCTCATCGACACGCGGGAAAAATACGAGTCGATGAGCAAATCGATCGCGGGAACGGACGCGCTTTTGCCTACAAGCTCTTTTTACCCCAAAATTAAAACGCTTAAAGACAAGGAGCAAATCTATATTTTGTATTGCTCTGGCGGCGATCGAAGCGCGCTTCACCGCAAAAATATGCGCGCTTTGGGGTATAAAAAAGTCGTCGATTTGCGCGATGGAATCGACGGCTATGGCGGCGCGACGATCAAAAACGGCTAGGCGGCGCGGTTGAACGACTCGCGAACGCGCCTAGATCTGGCGTTAGCGCGGCGTGAAAATATCAGTCGCAACAAAGCCGCCGAAATGATAGAAAGCGGCGCCGTTCGCGTAAATGGCGTTACGCGAAACAAGCCGTCGTTTATAATAGGCGAAACGGACGCGATTACAACCGAACGCGCCGATCGGTTTGTTAGCCGATCGGCGTATAAATTGCTAAGGTTTTTGGAGGCGATTGCGATCGACGTTAGCGAGTTGAACTGTCTTGACGTAGGCGCGAGCGCAGGCGGCTGGACGCAAGTTTTACTTGAACGCGGCGCGGCGGAAGTAACCGCGATCGACGTAGGCGAAAATCAATTAAATCCTATTTTGCGCGCCGATACGCGGGTAAGATCGATAGAAAAAACCGATATTCGTCTATTTGCCGCGCCGCCGTTTGATCTTGTCGTTTGCGACGCTTCGTTTATCTCGCTAGAAAAGATCATCGGCGCGATCGACGCGCTTGCAAAGGATAAAATTATCGCGTTGTTCAAGCCGCAGTTCGAGGTTGGACGCGCCGCAAAACGCGACAAAAACGGCGTTGTGGTCGATCAAAAGGCGATCGAGGAAGCCGCTTCGCGCTTTGAAAACGCCGCGAGCGCGATAGATTGGGTTTTGCAGGCTAAACTTCCGTCCGCGATCAAAGGAAAAAAGGGAAATCTTGAATATCTGTTCTACTATCGAAAAATCGCGGATTAAAGCGTTCGCGTTTGTATTTTGCCTTTTGACGCTTCTAGCTTGCGGCGGCGGTTCTAACTCCGATCAATCTAAGACGGGCGAAACGAACCGCTCGAAAGCGACGATCGAATGGAAAGATTTTTTGGGCGTTAACGCGCATCTGCTTTGGTTTGATCAAAACGCCCAAGAAAAACAGATTCTAAAGCTCGAAGAGCTAGGGTTGGAATGGGTTAGGATCGACGTTCATTGGGCGCTACACGAGCCTACAAGAGGAGACTACCGCCTAGAGGAGCTTGACGGCGCGATAAACGCCGCGCAAAAACATTCGCTAAAAACGCTCGTCTATGTAGTAGGCTCCGCGCCGCACGCCGCCAGCGGAAACGACAACGACGCATATCCGCCAAAAGATCCCGCGCTATATTCCGAGTTTATAGCTATACTCGCCAAACGCTATCCTTCCGTATCCGCGTGGCAAATATGGAACGAACCCAATCTGCACGCCTTTTGGCTGCCCGCTCCCGATCCGAGCGCTTACGCCAAACTGCTCGCGAGCGCCGTCGAAACTTTGCGCGCCGCCGATCCTAATAAACCGATTGTAATGAGCGGTATGGCTTATTACAGTCAGATACCGTCGCAATCCTCCGAAACCAGATTGATGTTTTCGGAGCTAAACGCGACGGGAGCTTTTGATCTTAATACGATCGCCGCCTATCACCCTTATAGTCTTTATCCCGAAGGCGACAGACCGATCGACAAAGATTTTTTAATATTTGCGCCCAAGTTAAACGAAATGCTACGCGGTTTCAAAGTCCCCGCGATTTGGGCTACGGAATGGGGGTGGTCTAGCTACGACGGAGAGATAGAGGAACAGCCGATCATCGGCGAAGAGGGTCAGGCAAACTATCTTTTGCGGCGCTTGTCGCTGATGAGCGTTATGGATTACGACAAGATTTTTCTTTTCGCGTTAAGCGATCTTGACGAGCGCGCAAGCAGACGCGATCGCTGTTACGGGCTATTAGATTTACAGGGCGATCCAAAACCCGCTTATACCGCGCTAAAAAACTTCCTCGTCGTTACGGGAGCAAAGATCGAAAAAGCGCAAACGCCCTCGAACGTTAGCGCGCCCGACGGCGTATTTCACGTTTCTTGGCGACGCGAAGACTCTTCGCGCTTGTTGGCGTTCTGGAGCGACTCGAACGGCGCGGTCGTTAAACTCTCGAACGTCGATAAAGCGGAGCTTTGCGCCCCTCTATCGAGCGCGAATTGCGAACCTAAAATCGGCGACGAGAATCGCGAATTGGAAGTTGTAGCCAAACCGCAATTACAAATTCTAGTTTGGTGATTCGCGATCGGACGTTTTTTGCAAGCGCGGCAAGAGAGTTGGGTTAGATTGTAGAGGCTAAACTTCCGTCCGCGATCAAAGGAAAAAAGGGAAATCTTGAATATCTGTTCTACTATCGAAAAAGCGTCCGTTAAAGCGCTAGCGCTAGGCGGTTTCGACGGGCTTCATATAGCTCACCGCGCCATTATCGATCGGCTCGGCGAAGGCGGCGCTCTGCTCGCGATCGAACATAATCGCGTCTGTTTAACGCCCGGTTGCGTTAGAGAACGTTTCTGCCCCGTTCCCGTCGTTATTTTGCCTTTGGAGCAGATCAGGGAGCTTACGCCGCGCGAGTTCATCGCGCTTTTGCAAAGCGAGTTTGTCAATCTTAAACGCCTTATAGTCGGCTATGATTTTCGTTTTGGCAAAGATCGCGCCGCGGGAGGCGAAGAGCTTAGAAAAATCTTTAGCGGCGAAACAATTATCGTTCCTGAAATAACTTTTGGCGGATCGGCGGTGCATGCGGCGCGGATACGATCGCTTTTGTTGGACGGCAACGTTCGCGGCGCGGCGCGGCTATTAAACCGCCCGCACCTTGTAGAGGGCGAGATTATTCACGGGCAGGGCTTGGGATCGGAGCGTTTATACCCTACGATCAATCTATCGACGCGGCTTTTTTTAGCGCCGCAAGACGGCGTTTATGCGAGTTGGACGGAGATTAACAAAAAGCGTTATCGATCGGTCGCTTTTGTGGGCAGAAGGCTTAGCGCCGACGGGGCGTTTTCTATAGAGACGCATATTATCGAAGAAAACGCGAATAGCGACGAATTCGCAAACGCCGATCGCGCCGCGATTTTCTTTATCGATCGTATTCGCGGAAATAGGCGTTTCGACGATTTAGAAGCGCTAAAAGAGCAAATCGGAAAAGATATTTGCGCCGCAAAGGATATTTTGGCGCAAGAGGAGTTAAGATGCAAAGATTTATAGAACGGTTAAAAAAGCTAGGCGAACTGCGCGTGATAGACGAGGAGACGGACGTTTATTTAGAGATAGCGCATATCGCTTACGCGGAGGTTAAAAAAGAAAACGGCGGGCAGGCGCTTTTATTTACAAAACCCGCGCGCGGCGATCGCGTTTATAAAACGCCAGTTTTGGCAAATCTTTACGGATCGCAAAAGAGGGTAAAAGCGATCTTCGGGCGCGACGTAGAAGAGGTGGCTTTGCGGGTTTCAAAACTGCTCGCGGGCGATCACCCTACAACCTTTCGCGGCAAGCTCGCAAAGGTTTTAGAGTTATTCAAACTTCGCAAATGTTTTCCCGCTAGATCAAATAGGCGCGGCATAAGTCAAGAGATAGTTAAATTAAACGAGCAAGCCAAACTTAGCGATCTGCCTATATTAACTACATGGAAAGGCGACGGCGGGGCGTTTATTGCGATGGGGCAGGTTTATACGCGATCGCTTGATGGAAAAGCGCATAATCTTGGTATGTATCGCCTTCAGGTTTTTGACGATCAGACTCTTGGGCTTCATTGGCAGATTCACAAAGATTCCAACCATTTTTTTAACGAATACGAAGCGGCTGGAGTTCCTATGCCCGTTAGCGTCGCTATCGGCGGCGATCCGCTTTATACTTGGTGCGCTACCGCGCCGCTTCCGAGAGGTATTTTTGAACTTTTACTATACGGATTTATACGAGGAAAAAAGGCGAAATTGGTTAAATGTTTGACAAACGATCTATACGTTCCTAGCGACGCGGATTTTGTGATCGAAGGTTTTGTGCAAAATCCTAAAGAAAGAATGATTGAAGGCGAGTTCGGCGATCATACGGGTTACTACACGCTAAAAGAGCCGTATCCCTTTATGCGTATCAAAGCTATTACCAGCAAACGCGATCCTATTTTTTTGGCTACGGTCGTTGGAAAACCGCCGATAGAGGATAAATATATGGGCTATCCGACAGAGCGTATTTTTCTGCCGCTTTTTAAGACAAGTTGCCCAGAGCTAATCGATTATAGAATGCCTGAAAACGGCGTTTTTCACAACTTAATTTTGGCGAAACTGCGCGTAAGCTACGCGGGACACGCGCTTCAAGCGATGCACGCCTTTTGGGGCGTAGGTCAGATGAGTTTTGTAAAGCACGCGATCTTTGTAGGAATCGGCGCGCCCGATCTTGGCGATTACTCGGCTTTATTAAAACATTGTTTAGATCGTTTTTCGCCCGATCGCCTCTTAATCTCTCAAGGCGTTTTAGACGCTTTAGATCATAGCTCTCCGCAGGCGCTTCTTGGCGGTAAATTGGGCGCGGACTTTACGGGCGAAAAGCTAGAAAAAACCATTGAAGTTTTAGGCGATCAAGAGCTGTTCAAAAAAGTTAAAACGGCGCTTCCCGAAGCGCTAGCGCTTAAACAATATGGAATTGATAGCGCGAACCCTATCGTTTTATTACAGATTCGCAAAACTCGCCCTGTTAAAGAGTTGACAATTGCGTTAAAAACGCTAAAAAAATACCTATCGATCGTCGTAGTTTTGGACGAAAAAAATAACGACGTAGAAAACCCCTATATGTCCGTTTGGCGCGTTAGCAATAATATCGACGTTGCGCGCGATCTGATTATCGATGATTTAGTTCTTTTGGACGCGACGAGCAAAGGCGAATTGGACGGCTTTGCGCGGGAGTGGCCAAAGGACGTAGATTGCGATCGGGAAACGATCGAAAAGTTGCGCGAAAAAGGCTTATGGAGTTACGATCAGGAGTTTGAAAGGAGGTTTCAACTATGAGAGCGCATATACTTCAACATATATGGTTTGAAGATAGCGGAACGATCGGCGAGATTTTACGTGATCGCGGCTATGAAATTAGCGTTACAAGATTTGATAAAAACGAAACGCTTCCGCCGCTTGAAAATATCGACGTTCTTATTATTATGGGCGGTTTTATGAGCGCGAACGACGAGGATAAATACGTTTGGATAAAAGGCGAAAAAGCCTTTATTAAAAACGCGATCGAATCGGGCGTTAAGACGCTGGGAATATGTTTAGGCGCACAGTTAATCGCTTCGGCGTTGGGCGCGAAGGTCTATAAGAATAAACAAAAAGAGATCGGCTGGTATAAAATCGTCGCTAAAAATCAATCGTTTTTGCCGCGAGAAGCCCTTGTTTTTCAGTGGCACGGCGAAACTTTTGATCTGCCGATCGGCGCTAAACTTTTAGCCTCTAGCGAAGCCTGCGAAAATCAAGCGTTTTGCTTTGGTAAAAATACGATCGCTTTGCAGTTTCATCTTGAAACTACGCCGCGATCGGCTAAGCTACTCTGCGAAAACTGCCGCGACGAGCTTATTAACGCGCCCTATATTCAAAGCGAGGAGCGGATATTGAGCGCG
>JAISRI010000139.1 GCA_031273735.1 Helicobacteraceae bacterium | reverse complement strand
ACTCCCGCGTCTTGGCGGCGGCGCAGGTAGTCCCATTGCGCATCGACATTTTTCTGCCATAGATCGAGAATATGCGCGTTTTCGCTCTTGAAAAGGTGCTTAAAACGCCCTTGCATAGCGATATAATCGCGCGCGGGCAGTTTGTTTTTCGGCTCGTAGGTGATCGTGAGTTTGTAGCCGTAATTTTCTTCGTTGCACTCGATCTGATAGAGCGGGCAAACGCACGAATCAACCATAACTTCGCTAACCTGCATAGAAAGAGCGGGATCAAATTTCCACTCCGTCGGGCAAGGACTCATCGCGTTTATAAAAACGGGAGCGTTTGCCGAATACGCCCTTTGCGCCTTTGCCACAAGATCTTTGAAAAACTTATGACCGGGAGCTATCTGCGCGACAAACTCGCACTTATGCGCCGCCATAATCGCCACGAGATCTTTTTTTTGCTTCTTTTCGCCGTAGCTTACCCTGCCAAAAGGCGAGGTCGTCGTGGAAGATCCGATCGGCGTGGAAGAGCTTCTCTGCCCTCCCGTATTCATATAGCCCTCGTTATCGAGACAGATGTAGATAAATCTATGCCCGCGTTCCGCCGCGCCCGAAAGCGACTGAAAGCCAATGTCGTAAGTGCCGCCGTCGCCGCCGAAAGCTAAGAATTTAATCTCTTTGTCGTTGTAGCTTTTACCGTTGTTTTTCAGCGATTTATACATAGCTTCCACGCCGCTGATCGTTGCCGCCGCGTTTTCAAAGCCGACATGCACCCAACTAACGTTCCAGCTTGTAAAAGGATAGATTGTCGAGCAAACCTCCAAACAGCCCGTAGCGTTTGAAATGCAAAGCTCGTCGTCCGTCGCATTGACAAACTCGCGGACGATCACGCCGTGCGAACAACCCGGACAGAGACGATGACCGCCTTGAAAGCGCTCGATCGAGGTAGAAAAATCTTTGAGGTTTCTAATCTGTTTCATTTCGCTCATTGCGCTCTCCTTAAGGATAAAAGCTCAGAGGTTTGCCTCTGAGGTTGATTGTTTGCATAATCGGCTTAACCCGTTTGCCAGCTTTGGAACACTCTAGCGCTTCGCCAAAGATCGCCTCTAAATGCTCCACAGTCGTATCGCGCCCGCCCAAACCGTAAATATAGTTAAGTAGCGTCGCTTTTAGCCCGTTTTCCACGATCGCCGCCGCCGTTTCTCCGTAAAGAGCGCCCGTTGTGCCAAGCGGCGCCGAGCGATCCAAAACAGCGATTGTCTTTGCGCTTTTGATCGCCGCCGCAAGCTCTTTTTTTGGAAAAGGTCGCCATAGGCGAATACCGACCAATCCAACCTTTCGCCCCGACTTTCGCAAATTATCCACGGCGATCTGCGTCGTGCCGAAAACGCTGCCGATACAAACGATAATCTCGTCCGCGTCTTCGGCTTTGTAGCTTTCAACAACCTTATATTGTCGTCCTGAAAGTTTTGCAAAATCGGCGAAGTTCTCTTCTACAACCTTTTGGCTCTCTACGATCGCGTGGTTGTGCCGCATTTTGTGTTCGTAGTGCCATTCGCCTTCCGTTTGCGCGCCGTAAGTGGCGGGGCGTTCGGAGTCTAACATAGGGTTATGAGGTTTGTAATCGCCGATAAAATTATAGGCGCTTTCGTCGTCTAGCGGTATGACGATCTCCGTTGTGTGGCTTGTGATAAAGCCGTCCTGATTGATCGCGGAGGGTAGGCGCACGCGCATATCCTCCGCCGTTTTGAAAGCGATAAAGTTCAGATCATACGCCTCCTGCGGATTAAAAGCGCATAGGTTGATCCAACCCGCGTCGCGCCCAAGATACATATCGGAGTGATCGCCGTGAATGTTCAAGGGGGCGGCAAGCGCGCGATTGACCACGTTCATTACGATCGGCAAGCGCATTCCAGACGCTTGATACAAAACCTCGATCATCAGCGCGTAACCTTGCGAGCTTGTCGCCGTCGCCACGCGCCCGCCAGCCGCCGCCGCGCCTACGCACGCGCTCATAGCGGAGTGTTCGCTCTCTACCATAACAAACTCCCCAGAAACCTCGCCGTCGGCTACAAATTGCGAATATCGCTGAACGATCGGCGTGGAAGGAGTGATCGGATACGCCGCCACAACGTCGATTTTTGCCTGACGCATAGCTTGCGCGGCGGCGGTGTTGCCGTCCCAAACGACTTTTTGCATATTCGCCATCATTGCTCCTTTTTCTTCTCTTCTTTTGCAGGCCACGATTTGATCGCGTCTTCAGGCTTGACCTGATTTGGAAACATTACAAGCGATTTTGGATTTGTCGGACAAACAGCCGAGCAGATTCCGCACCCTTTACAGTGATCGTAGTCGATATAGCCGAACTTCTTATCCCGCGCCACGATCGACGTGTCGGGGCAAGCAACCCAGCAAAATTGACAATGAATACAGCCGTTTGGATTAAATATCGGCTTTACCACGCGCCAATCGGCGACGCTATGTTTGATTGAATTATTCTCGTGAAAAACGTTATTAGCGCGATCGCCTTCAAAAGAAAACAACGTTGCGCCCGCCTCAAACTCGCTCCAGCCTAAAAGATTATGTTCGTCTACCACAAATCCTCCTTTATTGAACTTCGTCGTAAGCGCGTTTGATCGCCTGTAAGTTGCCGTCGATCACTTTCTGCGGAAACTTTTTAAGAATCTTACTCATAGAGTTTGAAAAACTTTCGAGGCTAAAGGCGTTGGAGACCTTGATAAACGCGCCGAGCATAGGCGTATTTGGGATCGCCCGCCCTATCGTCTCTTGCGAGATTTTAATACAATCGACCACGCTTACGTTTTTGCCCGCCAGATCGGGAACTTCCTTGATCAGATCGGCTTTTGAAAGGTGCGTCGTGATGATAAACCGCGCATCGGGTTTTGTATCGTATGAAACGTTAGTATAAACCAACGACGGATCGATCACTAAAACGTAATCGGGTAGCATCGATTTGCTGTGATCGACAATCGCCTCGTCGCTTATGCGGTTAAACGCGTGCATCGGCGCGCCGCGCTTTTCGGCGCCATAGACCGAAAACGCTTGCACATATTTTCCATCTTCCGCCATTACCTCGCAAAGCGCCTTCGCGCCCGTAACGGCTCCTTGACCTGCTCTGCTGTGCCATCTGATTTCTAGCATTTTCCGTCCTTTATAGGTTTTTGCGGTATGCAAATAGATTTTAGGAAAGCCTAACTTAATCTTGCCATAAAAATTACAATTTGCTGAAAAAATAAGCAAAAAATCTGCGATTTTGGAACGCTAGAAGCCGCAAACGGCGACTTTCGGCGCTAATACGACCGAAAAGAAACTATAGTTTTTGGGGTAAAATGGCGGATTTTCATTAAAAAAAGGAACGCCGTGAAAAGAGCGATAATATGTATGATAGGCGCGGCGTATTTTGCCGCTAGTTTATGGGCGAGCGATTGCGATCGGGCTTCTACGCAAGCGCAATTAAACGCCTGTTACGGCGAAGATTTCGCAAAAGCGGATCGGGCGCTAAACAAAATCCGCGCCGCGCTAAACGCCGATCAAAAAGCGGCGCTGAAAAATGCGCAAGCGGCTTGGATCGATTTTCGCGATCTCGCGCGCGAGTTTGAAACGATTAACTCAAAAAGCGGCAGTATCCATACGGCGGCGCTCGGCGTATGCCTAACCGAAAAGACAAACGCGAGAATAGCGGAAATTGAAAAATTGGCAAATTGCGAAGAGGGCGATATAACTTGCGTTAGATAAGCGCCAAGAGAGATCGACGACCAACAGCGCAATTCCGCGCGGTTTTTACTACAAAGCGGATCGTTAGGGATTTTGGCGTAAAGGCGCGAAGGATATTTGTATGCGCGGGATTATTTCTCTTGGCTGTCGTCTTTTGGATCTAGATGCACTGTGATTAACCATTTGGCGTTTGGTTCAAGCGCCGCGATCGCGTTTTCTACAAAATCGCTGGAGTCGTGCGCTTCGATTAGCGAAATATCGTCGTTAAAAACAAGATGAACGTCGATGATATATGTTTTGGCGCTTTTGCGCGTTCGCAAAGAGTGATAACTTTTGACGAGCGGAGCCTTTTGGATAATCGCGCATATAGCGCTTAAAAGCGGTTCCTCTATAGCGCGATCTAAAAGCGTCAAAACGCCCTCGCACGCAATCTTAAACGCCCCGAAAAGAATAAAAATCGCGATCGCGATCGAAATAACTCCGTCGATAAAATGCCAACCGCTTAACGCGATCAGTCCAAGCGAAACGATAATCCCTATATTTGTCCATAGATCGCTTTTATAATGTAACAGATCGGCTTTAAGAATTAGCGAATTAGTTTTTCTAAGCGCCATAGTGAGCCCGATTATTAAACAAGTCGTAACGACGATAGAAAAAATCATCGCCCATATAGCCGCGCCAAGATCGCCAATGGGTTTTGCGTCGATGAGATTGCGCGCGCTTTGATAGATAATAAACGCTCCAGAAAACGCGATCAGTATCCCTTCAAATAGCGCCGCCAGCCCCTCGATCTTACCGCGCCCGTAATTGAAAGTTTCGTTAGGATTTAGCTCGCTTTGCTTAACGGCAAATAGATTAAAAAGACTCATCGCCATATCCAAAAGCGAATCGATCGCGCTGGTAATAACAGCCATACTGCCCGTCAAAATACCCGCCATAAACTTAGCGATTGAGAGTAAAAACGCCGTAGCGCTCGTAATAATGGTGGATTTACGCTCGATACTTAAAGCCATAATGTAGGAAACCTTAACGCGGTCTTCATATCTTGCGCGATCTTTGTTCGATCGCCGCCGAAAAATAGCGAATGGGCGATCGCGCCTTGAAAAACAAGCATATCTTCGCCGTCTTGCGCCTTTACTCCAAGCGCTTCGGCAAGACGTAAAAAGGGCGTTTTTTTGCCGTATATCAGATCGAACGCGCCTTTGGCGCTTTTTAAGTAATTTTCTAGCGCGTTAATTTCAAGCGGTAAGCTATCGTCTTTTAAGCCCGCGCTTGTCGTATTGATAATTAGATCAAATCTTTCATTAGGCGGATTTTCCCATAAGAAAACTCTAGCTCCACAACGCTCAAAAAACGCTAATCGATCGGCGCTTCGATTAAGAACGGCAAAATCGATTCCCCTTTCCAAAAGAGCGATCGCAACCGCTCTAGCCGCTCCGCCCGCGCCCAAAACCAGCGCGGTTTCGCCGCTTTTAATCGCCGCCGCGCTCATAAAACCTTCCGCGTCCGTATTATGTCCGATAATACGAGCGCCGTTTCTGACCCACGTATTAACCGCGCCGATTTTTTCGGCTGTTTGGCTTACCTCGTCGGCAAGCCTAAAAGCCTCCTCTTTATGCGGTACCGTGATGTTCGCGCCGTATAAGTCGTTCGCCTCGAAAACTTCGCGCAACCTCTTGCCGTCCGCGATTCTTAAGCGCGTATAAATCGCGTCGATCGCATTTTTTTGATAGACGTAATTGTGCATCAACGGCGAAAGCGAATGCGCGATCGGATCGCCCAAAACCGCAAGAAGTTTCATTCGATAAACCTAAATTAAAGTTTTCAATGGTAACAAAAGCGCGATTATAAAATTGCTCTCTAAAGTTTCGGCTTTAATAAATTAAATGATTTTTACAAAAGAAATCAATTGCGA
>JAISRI010000054.1 GCA_031273735.1 Helicobacteraceae bacterium | reverse complement strand
GCCCAAAAATACAACGTTAGCGTTAAAACGCTCTATAGCTGGGCAAAAATCTTAAAAACCGATAACGCCGTTAGCGTTAGCCCCGACGCTAAAAGCAAATTTGTTCTTAGATTTCATTCTTCCGCATTTAGCGTTGATGCACTGAAATGGGCGTTAAGCTGGCGGCTAAATAATCCGCTATCCAGCATTATTCAAGCCTACGAAAAACTACAAGAACAAGCGCAAAACGAAAATTGGAAGATCGGGAATTATCAGAGTTTTGCTCGTCTGATAAATACCGACGAAATAAAAATCCTGCTTAAACGCGCTATCGGCGGCAAGCGCGAAATCTACAACGACGTTGCGCCATATGTTATGCGCGATCTTGATAAATACGCCGCACTAGAAGTCGTCGTTGGCGATCAGATCGTATTCGATTATTTGGTCTACAACGATCAGGGCGAAATCGTAAATCCAAACGCCTATATTTGGGTAGATATGTCCACAAGCGCGATTATCGGCGTGGATATTACGCTAGGCAAATACAACCGCTACAGCGTAGGGCGTTCCTTGAAAATGGCGCTGAATTACGGCGTGCCGCAAACTATTTACACCGATAACGGCAAGCCCGAGCTATCAAAATATCTAGCCGACGTCCGCGCCCAACTAAGCGGAATACGCTGGCGCGATATAGACGATCTAGAACCTACGCTCCGCCATCAAAAAGCCCGCCCTAGAAACTCCCGCGCGAAGCCGATCGAAGGCATTTTTAATCACGTCCAACGCCGATTATTCGAAGACGTCGCCGCAGAGTTCGGCGGATTCGGTTATCAAAAATACACTAAAACCAATCGCGACGAGTGGGTCAAAAATATCCAAAAAGCGGCGCTTAAAAACTCCGCGCTTATGGATTGGCGCTACTTTATTGGGAAGGTCGCGAAGGCGATCGACTGGTGGAACTCGCATTTAATTCAAGAGCGAAAAATCGTTCCGATCGAAGCCTTTAATGAGCGGTTAAAAGTCGCAAACGTCAGTCGCTTTGATCAAGATACGCTTAACTATATCTTTATGCCGCGCAAACTCTGCTCGGTACGCAATAGCTCTATCAGATTAACGATCGCGGGCGAACGGCGCACCTATTCTCACCCTGCGCTTGCGAGATTTTTTGATCAAAAAGTGGAAGTCCGTTTTAGCGAAGGCGACGTTACAAGCGTCGCGATCTCCACAGAAGATCATAAGTTTGTGTGCAACGCCAATTTGGTTGAAAAGATCGACCCGCGCGAAGCAGAAGAGCTTAAAGCGGCTCTCGCTCAACAAAACGCCGTCGCAAACGCCATCGAAGAGGAATTCCGAAAATACTCCTCTATCTACAAGCCAAGCTATCAGATCAACGCCTACACCGCGCCCGCGCAAGCGGCAAACCAACAAATCAAGGAGGAAAAACGCATAAGTAAAAAATACGAGATGAGCGACCGCGAGCTAATCGCGGCGATGAAACCAAAACAGGCGCGAGCCTAAAACCCGAAAAAAAGGATAAAACGATGGATTTAAGAGAGAAGTTTAGCCAATCGGGGCTTACGTTAAAAGAAGCCGCGATAAAGCTAGGAAAATCGCCAAGCACGATTAGCGACGTTATCAACGGCAAGTATGTCGCCAAAAACGCCGAGCTATACGCCGCCGCTATTGAAAAGATGTGCGACGAACGCCTAACGCTCGCCGTCGCGTCGGAGAGTTTCAGCGGCTACTGGACGGCGGCGCAAGAGGCGATTAAAGATCGCTTCGAGCGCATGATCGCGAGTAAACGTAGCTTTTTCGAGCTTGTTGTAGGCGAATCGGGCATGGGTAAAACATACCTAATGACCCGCTTCGCCAAAGAGCGAAAAGCCATATACGTCAAAGCCCGCGCTAGTCAAAGCGCCAGCGCGTTTATGTCCGCGCTACTTCGGGCGATCGACGAAAAGACCTACGGCGCTACGGACGACAAGCTAGAGCGATTTTGCGAAGCGATAGAACGCGGCGGCTATCGAATGGTGATCGTCGACGAGGCTGATCTATTCGCGCGAGATCGCGACGCTACCGCCGAACGGAAATTTGAACTGCTTCGCGAGATTTACGAGTTTGGAAAAATGAGAAATCTCGGAATTACCGTCGTAGCCGTAGGCTTAGGCAACCTAAAACGCCGCATAGAAAAGCTAGGCGGCTATCTGCAATCGCGTATTACCTACTCGCCAGAGATGATCGCCTCTACCGACGAGCTTCAAAGGATTGGTTCGATTATGGGTATAGGAACTGGTATGAGCGAGTTTTTAGCGCAAGGGCAAAACGCGAGGCTCTACGAAAAAGCGGCAAACAATATTGCGCTCGGTTACGAGGAGCGCGTCGCCGCAAATCTCGTCTATTCGGTCAGAAGATAGAAAGGAAATGAAAATGAACCGTAAATCGTTAATTAAAGAGTTGGGCGTTAGCGCCAATACAATCGACGCTCTATACAAAAGAGCGGGAGTAGCGCAAGGCGATCAGGATTTAACCTCCGACGAACTGAAAAAAGTCGTATCCGTATGGCTTGAAAGCTCGGGTAAAGACGAGAAAGGGTCTGAAAATGGAAGTAAATAGCTGGGAAGCGGTCGATACCGCTCTAAGAAGGATTGGCGAGCTTGAAATCGCCGCCAACGAGATCAACGGCGTTTTAACGCTGAAAATCAACGAGTTAAAAGAGGAAAGCGCAAAACGTATCGCGCCGATCGACGCGGAGCGCGAGCATATCGAAAAGCTAGTAACGCTCTTTTGCGAAGGCAATAAGGCAGATTTCGCGGACAAGCGAAGCAAAGTCTTCAACTTTGGCGAAGTCGGATACAGGATTGTTAAATCGGTTGGTTTACCCCGCGTGAAAGAAAAAATCGCCGCTCTGGTCAAAAGCCTTAAAGCCTTTGGCTTAGGCGAGTGCGTGGATATTGTCGAAACGCCAAACAAGGAGGCTATCGTTGAGCTTAAAGACGAAACGCTCGCAAAACTAGGCTTAAAGCGCACCGTTAAAGATAGCTTCCGAATCGTGCCGAAGCTCGAAGCCGTGCAAGGCTTAAAGGACGCGGCGTGATAACCGATCGCGATCTTAACGAGGCGCTACAAAGAAGCGCGGTTAGAGAGAGCGTAGAGCGGCGTATCCCTACAAGCGAGATCGGTTATACGCTCGCGCTCGTAAAAGACCTAGTCGATCGACTTGTGGAAATGGAGTCGATCCCGCCTGAAATGATTAAGGCGATGGTTGAGATAT
>JAISRI010000021.1 GCA_031273735.1 Helicobacteraceae bacterium | reverse complement strand
GCGTATCCATAGTAAAAGAGTAGCGCTCTTTCCTTTACGCAAGGAAAGAGCGCGATTGGTTTTGGCGATCGCTTGCGCCAACCCAAGCCTATTTGCGCCATTTTGAGCTTGCGCGTTTACCGACAAAACCGGCAAATGCGGTATTGCGACTTTAGCATAGCTTCGCATTTCTCCGCGATTAACGCGCGGATACGCGCTATCGCGTCAAATAATCGGGGTAACCGCAAAGCTACGCGCCTTTACGCCCTCGCCCGTTATGCGAACATATTGTCAAGCAACGCTTTTTTTATATTTTGAAGCTTTTTTAACTCACGCTGATGAAGGGTGATAAGGCGATCAAGATTTACAAAGAACATACCGATTTTTGCTTGCTCTACAATATCCGATGGCACGACAAACTGTGTTTTTGATACAACGCTCCAATCCGAACGTGGCATTTTAGTTCCAATAGACAGATTAGAAACGTACTGATATTTTGCGCTCTGAATCAACGCATAGATAAATTTATGGCTTGTTTCATTCGGACGCAAAACCCACCAATCGCCTACCGCAATGCCTGTAAAATCAGGCAACAGCCAGTTATGAAGATATGGCCGCAACTTGCCAAAGAGAATATCTTGCGCCTCGAATCTGATGCCCGTCTTGCTACTTTTCTTCTCAAAAATATCTTTGTTGAGTTGCCCTTGCCCCGATACAATATCTTCGTACTCAACTCGCGGCAAATGGTATTCATCGCTTTGCAAAGATACGCGAAAAACCAATTCCTCAAACTCGCGCCGTTCCCAAGCGTCAGTAAACCCAGGGAAGCGAATTTCGGGTTTATTTTCGCCGTCTTTCGGAAACATTTTTTCAAGCAACGCTTTCTTGATGTTAACCGTCTTATCGCACTCACGCTGATGAAGGGTGATAAGATGATCGAGGTTGGTGAAAAATCGTCCGATAGCGATTTGCTCATTGAGACTTGGGATTGAAATCGTGAATTTTTCAAATTCTGTTTTATTGATAATAGCCGTTGCTGTTTGTCCAGCCAATGAAGCAAATCGCTGGGTGTCCCTCGTCATTGCCGAGAGAATAAAATATGCGTCATTTCTTATCGGTACTATTGCGTTTATCTGTTGATTAAACGCGGCTGGTACTGCATTTATTGCATTTTTTCCAATGGAGGCAATACTTGTAATCAGTACAGATTTTGTCGGAACAGTCCTTGCCTTTTTCCATCCCATCTCAGATAAATGCCTTTCAGAATCAGATATAAGTAGTCCGTTAATATCTGTTGGGGTAATCCACACGAAGCCATTTTTACCGTCTGTCCAATTGCTCTTATCAGAGGTCGGAGGTGTATTTCCTGTGAGCACATCTCCCAATCCACCCAATTCGCGCCGTTCCCAAGCGTCAGTAAACCCTGGAAATCTTAATTTAGGATATTTATCCGCGTTTTCAGCCATTTTCTACCATATCCGCCGTTAAGATATTTTCTTGTTTGACCGCGATTTCTTTAGTTTCGCGTTCCTTGAAATATACGAGCTTTATAGCTTTATGTTTTTTTGTATGTTCTGCCCTATGTCCTGAAAAATGTTGATTGATTTTTCTTTTCAAGTTATTAGTATGACCCTTGTATAAACTTCCGTTATCATATAACAATACATAAATATACCAGTTCCCAAGCGTCTGTCTGTAGGCGGGTAGGTAGGCGAATCCAGAGAAGCGGATTTCGGGTTTTGTCTTCAATTCTACCATTTGTCCGCCTTCGTCAGCGCTTTTCTAGCGATTGTAGCATACGAAGCGGTTAGCGCAATTTTTGCGCCAACCATTTTTTTATTCTAACTCGCCTGTTTCAGAGATATTTTTCAAACGTCGAAAGATTACATTCCTATCCGCGCTAAACAGACCGACAATCGCTTTTTGGGGCGATCAAACTGTTTCATCTTTTATCTCAATCCCCTAAATCGGGTCTATGCGTAACAACAAGGAAAAACGCCTTGTCGAGATTGTTAGAGAGGTCTCAATCCCCTAAAAATCGGGTCTAAGCGTAACCTTATAACTTGCGCGAGTATGCGCTAGCTAGAGTCTCAATCCCCTAAAAATCGGGTCTATGCGTAACTGCAAACAAACGTTTCGTTACAAGGCGTAATTATAGCGAATAAAACCTTAAACGATCCGTATTAGTTGGCAAGTCTATAGACGCGATATGTTTTAGGGCTTCAAACTTAAAGAAAACTTTGACATATAGAAAAAGGCTTACAAAGACCAACAAAGCCTCTATTTTCGTTAAAATACAAAAAGCTCCGTATCTGTCAACTTTTAACTAATTTTTTTAATTAAGAATTATAAAATAATTCTTTGACGATCGGAGTTAAACAAGTATTTTGAAGCTCTGATTTATAAGTCGATAAACGCGTTATTTCCGCGATTATGTAGTTTTGCTGGTAAATGCGTAAGATTTTTTGAATAAGTCGGATTTATGGTTTGGATTCCCGCCTACGCGGGAATGACCGCGTATGTAGGATTTACCGCGTTAAAGGCGGTTTTTTGAATGCGTTGGTCTTGGTTTGGATTCCCGCCTACGCGGGAATGACTG
>JAISRI010000236.1 GCA_031273735.1 Helicobacteraceae bacterium | reverse complement strand
ACTCTTTTATGAATATGTATAGGAAAATTATGCGACGAGTTTTCTACTTTTAATATCTCAAATCTAGGGCGTTTTATTACCCTGTAGATCGCGTTCATTTTAACTCGCGAACGGGCGCGAACTTTGCCAACAATATTAACCCGCTATCGCCTGCCTTTACGCTATGAATAACTTTGGCGGGTATTAGCGAAACGACTCCCGCTTTATACTCGACGCTTGCATTTTCAATCGTAGCGCGACCTTTACCAAAAATTACCTCGTGCAACTCCGCTTCTCCTTCGTGAAAATGTTCGCCTATCTCGCAATTTGGTTCGACCTTAACGATCGCTACGCTTAGGCGCTTATCGCTCTCTTTAGCGCCAAAGAGATTTTTTATAAAAACGCCGCTAAACTTCGAGTGGTTTTGCCACGCAATATCGGCGATTTTACTAAACTCTGCGCCGTTTATATAGATAACGCCGCTTTCAAATATCGTTTCGCTCATAACAAGCTCCTTTTATTAAGATACGATATTCTAGCGGCGCTCTTTCGCTCCGCATTGTATAAAAGCGCCCTTTTATTACGGGCGATCGTTAAAAAGAGCGCCCTGATTTGGCGCGGCGGGAGCGGAGAGTTTTAGAGCTTCGTAGCTTTTTATCGTGGCTATTCTGCCGCGCGCCGTGCGTTCTAGATAGCCGTTTGCCAACAGATACGGCTCGATCACCTCTTCAATCGTCGCGCCGTCCTCGCTTAATTTCGCGCCAAGCGCGCTTAGACCGATCGCCCTGCCTCGCGCCTCGACAAGAAGCGCAAGCAACCGCAGATCAAGCTCGTCAAAGCCGTGTTCATTGACGCCCAAGGAGTCCAGCGCCGATTTCGCGCGTTCAAAGCCGATTGTCGTTTCACCCTCGACTTCGGCATAATCGCGCACGCGGCGCAAAAGACGAAGCGCGATCCTAGGCGTTCCTCTGCTTCGCCTAGCGATCTCTTCGGCGGCGTCATCTTCGATTGGTTTGCCCAATTTGTTCGCGGCGCGTTTTGCGATCGCGGCTAGATCGGCTACGTCGTAAAACTGCATTCTAAAATGCGCTCCGAAGCGATCGCGCAAGGGATTGCCAATCATACCCGCTCTTGTCGTCGCGCCGATGAGCGTAAAACGTTGCAAATCGATTTTAACGGTTTGCGCCGCAGGTCCGCTTCCTATAATAATATCGAGGCGAAAATCCTCCATCGCAGGGTAAAGCACCTCTTCGATCGTATGGCTCATTCGATGGATCTCGTCGATAAAAAGAATATCACCTTCGTTAAGGTTGGTCAAAATCGCCGCTAGATCGCCGCTCTTTTCGATCATCGGTCCCGCCGTCGTCTTGATATTCGCGCCCATTTCGCGGGCGATCAGATATGCAAGCGTAGTTTTGCCTAAACCGGGAGGACCAAAAAACAAGAGGTGATCGATTGGTTCGGCTCGTTTTCTAGCCGCGTCGATAAAAACGCGCAGTTTGTTTTTGATCGCGCTCTGCCCTATGTAATCCTCCCACGCGCTTGGGCGTAGGCTTGCGTCTTCGACGCCGTCAAACGCGATTTTTTCGACCTCTATAATACGTTCCATAAGATACTTTCAGCCCTTGTTTGGCATTATTTTAGCAAAGTAGGTCAGAAAGGGGCGTATGAAAGAGCCGACGCTTGGAAAAGCCGTGCAAAAACAAATTGACGAGATCGTCAGTTCGCTCGATCTCGCCCAAAGCGGCAGAACCGTTTTGCGCCTAAGCGGCACGGACGATCCCAATAAAAAGACGCTAGAGCTATTAAGCGGCGAATGGGATACAAAAAAGCCGTGGTTTATCGTCGATGAAAGCGGAAAGATACACGCTTTGACAAGCGTGGAATCATTTATGCAGTTTATTCACTCTCTACATAGCGTTACCAGCGAAAACTTCGGCTTAAAATTGGAAAAGGCGATCTGGCGCAATCTGCCCGTCGATTTTGGCGACGTGTGGGCGGTAGCGATCGGCGAGCTTGAAAGCCGCCTTGCTAAAAACCGCGATTCGCGCATTTTGGAGGTTGATATAGAATCGCTAGTCGATCGTATTCGCCGCGAACACCCCAATCTCTTTTACCACGTTAAAGAAAACGAGCTAGAACGCGGCGACTAAATTTGCAAGCCGATCTATTAGAGCAAGAATTCGTTTGCCAAACGGATTCTTAAACGGCGCTAAAGCGTTAGGGACGGCGGCTAAGAGTTATTATCGTAGTTAAGCGCGTTAAATTAGCGCTTTTAGCTTCTCTTCGATTTCGGTTAGCTTTTTTGTAGCCTCTTCCTGCGCGGTTTTGGTTTTATCTAGCGCTTCTTTTGGAGCGTTGGCTACAAAGTTGGCGTTGTTTAACATACCTTGCAACTTTTCGCTCTCTTTAAGAATCTTGGCTTTTTGCGCCTCTAAACGAACGATTAAAGAGCTTAGATCGAGATTATCGGTGGGAACGATCGTTTCAAGATTATCGCTAATATCGCTTGCGCCTTTTTGTTTTTCGCTAGTAATTTCTATGCGCTCTACCCTAGAAAGTTTTTCGATAAAATGAAGCGGAAGTTTCGCGCCGCTTTTATAGGGACGAATAAAGGCTTTTTCGATCGGCTTATTTGCCTGATCGATTAACGCTTTTGCCCTGCGAATCGACACGATCGCCTCGATCGCTATATTGAAGCGCTCTTCCGCGTCTAGATCGCGATCGACGGCTTTTGGAAACGGCGCGATTGTAGCGCTTGTTTTTTTATGCGTTAGCTCGCTATAAAGCCTATCGCTTAAAAACGGCATAAAGGGCGATAGAAGTTTTAACGCCTCTATAAAGATCGCGCCGATTTCGAGAACGCTTTTTTCGTCGGCTTTGCTTAACTCCACGCCCCAATCGCAAAACTCCGTCCAGATAAAGCGATAAAGCGCGATCGCCGCGTCGTTAAAGCGGTAAGCATCCAGATCGCCGCGAACCTCCTCGATCGCCGCGTTTAGACGGCTGAACATATAGCGTCCAAGCTCGGTTTCTATCGCAATCTCGCCGATCTCGGCATAAGAAGGGTTTTTCAGCAAAAGATATTTCGCCGCGTTATAAATCTTGTTGGCAAAGTGTTTATAGGTTTCCAAAATCTTATGCGAAAGGCGAATATCGCGCCCCTGAGCGCACAGCGCGGCGAGAGTAAAGCGCAACGTATCCGCTCCGTGCAACTCGATCACCTCGATCGGATCGATTACGTTGCCTTTGGTTTTGCTCATCTTTTGCCCGCGTTCGTCGCGCACAAGCGCGTGTAGATAGACGTGCTTGAACGGAGTTTTGCCCGTAAAATAGACGCTTGTCATCAACATTCGCGCAACCCAAAAGAACAGAATATCAAAGCCCGTTATCAGCAAATCGTTGGGGCTACGCCTAGCCAAATCGCCCTCTTGAACGTTCGGATCGTTTTCGTTGCCCCAGCCGAGCGTGGAAATCGCCCAAAGCGCGGAACTAAACCACGTATCCAACACGTCGGGATCTTGAAATATGCTTCTCGATTCGCAGTGCGGGCAACCGCTAGGCTCGTCTTCGATCGTAGCCCAACGATTGTTACACTCGACGCAATAAAAGACGGGAATACGATGTCCCCACCAAAGCTGGCGAGAGACGCACCAATCGCGCAGCTCTTTCATCCACGAATCAAAGTTGTTTTTCCACTGCGGCGGAAAAAACTTAGTTTCGCCCTGATCGACGCGCCTGATCGCCTCTGCGGCGATCTCTTTTTTCACAAACCACTGCCTAGAGATATACGGCTCAACCACGTTTTGACAACGATAACACCGCCCTACCTGATGGATATGTTTTTCGATCTTTTCGATAAATCCGCCCGCTTGCAACGCCTCTACGATTTTAGGGCGCGCCTCAAGCCGCTCTAGTCCTTCGAAGTCGCCGCAGCGCTCGTTTAATATCCCCTGTTCGTCGAATATCGTCAAAAACTGCAAGCCGTGCCGTTTGCCTACCTCGTAATCGTTCGGATCGTGCGCGGGCGTAACTTTAACCGCGCCCGAACCGAAATTTATATCGACATGATCGTCGGCGATAATTTTGATCTCGCGGTTAATCAGCGGCAATATAACGCTTTTGCCCGCGAGATCCTTATAGCGCGGATCGTCGGGGTGAATCATTACGGCGGTATCGCCAAAGTAGGTTTCGGGGCGCGTCGTGGCAACGATTATCGCGCCGCTTCCGTCGGATAGCGGATAGCGAATATGATAAAGCGCTCCTTCGGTTTGGCTATGTTCGACCTCTACGTCGCTTAACGCGCCGTCGTGGGTGCACCAATTAACCATATAGTTATCTTGAACGATCAAGCCATCTTCGTAAAGTTTAACAAACGCCTTTTTGACCGCCTCTTTTAACCCCGCGTCCATCGTGAAGCGTTCGCGCCTCCAATCGGGGCTTGTTCCAAGACGGCGCAACTGGCTGACGATTGTCCCGCCGCTTTGCTCTTTCCACTCCCACACGCGACGGATAAACTCCTCGCGCCCAATCTCTTCTTTGGCGATCCCTTCGGCGAGTAGCCGTTTTTCGACGACGTTTTGCGTGGCGATCCCCGCGTGATCTAATCCGGGCTGCCACAATACGTCGTAGCCGTCCATTCGTTTATAGCGAACGATAATATCTTGAAGCGTGTGGTTTAGCGCATGTCCGATATGAAGGCTTCCCGTAACGTTGGGCGGCGGCATCATAATCGTAAAAGGCGTTCCTCCGCCCTTATTCGATTCAAAAAGCCCCTCTTTTTCCCACTTTTCGTAAAGCCCGCTCTCTATCTCTTTTGGATCGTAATTGCTCCCTAACGACATAACGCCCCCCTACAATATGGCGCGGATTTTATCAAAAACGCTATTACCGCCGCTTCATAGCGCGAAAGCCTATGCGGGCGGGTATTGGAGCGGGTATTAAGTCGCCGAATTTCGATCCTAAGGGCGGCATAAAACCGCCGCTTTCAGTCATTCCCGCGAAGCGATAGCTTCCGCAGGAAGCGTCAATCGCGAAGGAAGGCGGGAATCCAAATACGGCGTAGCCGTGCGTATTCAGGCTTACGAATGATCAAAGGCGATCGCGGTTCATAGGTTTCGACGACAAAAACGAAATCAAACCTAGATTTTTTCTGTCGTTTAATAACCCTTTAAGGTTAGATCGCTTACCATCAAGCCATAAAGTTCAAGCGAAAAAGGTTCTCCAATGAAACCCGCTAACCTCAATCAATCAAACGAGGATATAACGCGGGATATAAGCGCGATCTGTCCCTTCAGCTTACTCCTTATCCTGAGTTTAGAGAGTATTGGAGCAATAAAAGATACGGATAAGAAAATATGAAAGGCGAAAAGATATTCCAAAAAGCGAAAGTTATTATTGATCGGATATACGCCGAACCAGAGCTACATGGTAACGATAGAAAAATTGCATACGAGAAATGGCTTAAACTAATAAGAAAAGCCGC
>JAISRI010000225.1 GCA_031273735.1 Helicobacteraceae bacterium | reverse complement strand
CCGTTTTGGGATTGGGCGATTGGGATATTACGCCGATCTTTATAGTAGAAAAGCTCCTTGACGGCGTTGCGAAAGCCGCGATTGAAAGCGTTTTTCGCGAGGAGGAGATTTTTGATATTGGACGCGGAGGATTGAAACCTACATAAACTATCTACGCCCTTCAAAGCCGCGCCCCTCGCGAGCGCGATCTTGTTTTGCGATTACTATCGCTTAACCTTTGATAAGTTCTCGTTTTGGATTCCAGCGTTCCTTCGCGCTTCGCGGAAATGACGGCGGTTGTGGGGTTTGCTGGCGAACGCGTAGGTTGTCGGCGTATGTAAGTCTTTTAATTTGGATTCCCGCCTACGTATTGCGAGCGTCAGCCTCGCCGCCGATTCGCGGAACGACTGAAGGCGGCGGTTTTGCTAAATAAACAAAGGGGTTGGCGTATTCCGAAAATCGCCTTTAACGCTACAAATCCGCCAACCGCGTCATTCCCGCGACTTTAGCGCCCGCTTCGGGGGGGGGGGGCGTAAATCGCGGAGGAAGGCGGGAATGACTGTAAATGTAGGTTTTGTCGCGTTAAAGACGAGTTTAGAAACGCGTTGGTTTTGATTTGGATTCCCGCTTTCTCGGGAATGACGGCGTTTGTGGGTTTTGCCTTGTTAAAGATGGTTTTTTGAATGCGCTGGACTTGGGACTTAATTTGGATTCCCGCGAGGCGGGAATCCAAATACGGCAAAGCCGTGCGTATTTTGTATTATCATAATCTGATACGCTTACTCAAATGTCTTAAGTCTTGATTTGGATTCCCGCCTACGCGGGAATGACAAGTACGGCGGATTTGTCGCGTTAAAGGCGGGTTTTACAAACGCGTTTAAATGTCGAAGCTAAACCTTTTTATAAACCTAATTCGTTACGCCCCATTCGCGTACCACGATTATTTTTGGTAAATCGCGTATTTTGTGGCGAGTTTGTAGGGACGATAAGAGAGCTTGACCTTTCGTAGGTTTTCAAAGCCCATATCGTCGCCGACATTGATATAAGTACAGTTATATTCTGCTTTTAAGACCTTGCAAAACTCTCGGAAAATATATTGCGCGCTTCCCAAAACCTCAAAATCGGTTTTCTCGATCAACACGCTGGCGCTTGTTTTATTAAGTCGTTCGCCGACGGTAAATCCCACCGTATCCTCGCCCATTTTCAGCACGATACCGATCAAAGAAAGCTCGGCGTAACGTTTCAAAATCCTTCTGATAGCAAAGCGTTCGTGGCTAATACCGTCCAAAAACTGCTCGGTTTGATCTTTTGGCAGATAGCGCATACGGTTGGCGATCCAGCGGTTTAATAGATCGTTGATAGCTTCGCCGTGCTTTTGCGGGTCTAAAATCTCGATCGACGTATTTGGATAGGTTTTGCGAAACTTGTTAATCTCGTTGCGTTTGGCGTGAAAAACGTTGCCTTTAAGCTCGATAAGATCGTCGGCAAGGTAGATGTAATCGGCGTATTTCTTTTCAACGAGGAAGTTTTCTAGTATCTCGAAAATCTCCGCGCCTTTCTCCAAATAATCGACAAACCCCTGCAAGAAAAACTCGCATACATAGTCGATACGCGAATAGTAGATCGAACTATTGTGTTCGTTCATAATCGCGAAACACTCGATTAGCGCGTCGTTGACCTTTTCTTTTTCGCCAAGCGGGGGCAAAAGCATAGTTAGCTCCTCGCCGCTTAACAAAAACAGGCAAAACGTATCCTTTACGATCGCGTAAAAACCGCTTGAATAGCTCAACCACACGTAATTTTGGGCAAACGTATAGTCGCTCGCCTCCGTGTCGATAAAGGCTAGATAGCTTTCCATAATCTCTTTGGCTTCAATGTTGAAGGGGACGAGTTGATGCTCTTTGATCGAGAGCGAAACCATTTTATTGCTCTTTGCGTTAAGGTAAAACGACAGGCGAAAGCATAGCAAACTTGCGTAAAATTGCAACTAATACGCGCCAAAAAACGCGAAAACTTGGCTTTTGACTTGCGACGCGAAAAAGCGCTGGGCTTTAGTAAAGTTTTGCGTAACGCTCGACGACGGCTTTAACGTCAAAACGCTCTACCGCCCTTTTTCTCGCGGCTTTTCCCATTTTTACGCGCAACTTTTGATCGTTAAAAAGTCTTTCGATCGCCTCTTCAAGCGCCGCGTCGTCGCCAATAGGGATTAAAAATCCGCCGATCTGATCTTCGATCGTATCGCGGCAACCGACCGCGTTGGTCGTAACTATTGGCAAACTCATCGACATAGCCTCTAAAATCGATCGCGAAACGCCTTCGCGGTAACTTGGCAGGACAAAAATATCCGCCGCTTGATAGTAGGGCTTAATATCTTTTTGTTCGCCCTCAAAAACGACGCGATTATTACGCGCGATCGTCTTAGCGCTATCCAAAGAAAACAGATTGCCCTTATCGCCGCCGCCGACAATAACAAACTCGATCAGATCGCCGTGTTTGTTTTTAAGATTTCGCGCCGCTTTCAAGAATTCGAGTATTCCTTTATGCTTGATTAAACGTCCGACAAAAAGAATAGTTACTTTATCTTTTTTGCCTCGTTTAGTTTTTTGCCAAAAATTTGTATCTACGCCGCTTGATCCGATCAAAAGCGTCTTGCTAACTTTAACGATCTTTTTTTGCGTAAAGAGATTTAGATCGTCGCTATTTTGAAATAAAACTTTCGCGCATAGTTTGCCAATTACATAGTAGCCAAGTAGCAGAATATTTTTAACGATTTTCGCCTTTAACGAATCGTCGATAAAAAACGAACCTAAACCCGTAACTGTCGCATAAATAGTTTTCACGCCCGCCAGCCTTCCCGCGATCGCGCCGTAAAGATTGGGCTTGATTGTAAAGCAGTGCAAAATATCAGGCTTAACGCGCTTTAAGATTCTCGTTAAACGAAAGATAACGGCGATTTCCGAAAAAGGATTAAGAGAGGAACGTTTAATTTTATAATCTATATGTTCAATTTTATCTTGCGCAAAAAGATCGCTATATTCGCCGCTAGGAACAAGCGCTATAACTCGGTAGCCGTTATTTGCGAGATAGCGCATAATCGGCAGGCGAAAAAGATATAAATTGCCGTCAAAATGGCTAAGAAAAACGACTGTTTTCATCGGTTTTTATTCCAAACCTCCAAACAAAAAAGCGCCCATAAAGCTTTTGCTCTCTCCTCGCGCCCCATCTTAATATCTAAAACCTTTGGATCTAGCAGATCGCGCCATATCGCGTTTTGCGCGAAAACCAGATCTGAAATCGGTTCTTTTAATTCGTTTTCGACCCAATGCGCCAACGGAACTTCAAAGCCGCGTTTAGGCG
>JAISRI010000195.1 GCA_031273735.1 Helicobacteraceae bacterium | reverse complement strand
CGAAATATGGTGGGCGCTACTGGACTCGAACCAATGACATCCACCTTGTAAGGGTGGCGCTCTACCAACTGAGCTAAGCGCCCTAGCGAAACTACCGCAACATTTTAACCTATCAATTCTTTGGCGTCCCCAAGAGGATTTGAACCTCTGTCGCCGCCTCGAAAAGACGGGGTCCTTGGCCTCTAGACGATGGGGACCCGAACCGCTTTTTGGTGACCCGTGTTGGATTTGAACCAACGACCCTCTCATTAAAAGTGAGATGCTCTGCCAACTGAGCTAACGGATCATTCAAACGCGAGGCGCAATGCTAGTAAAAAAAACCTTTATCGTCAATAAAAAAGCGCTCGTTTTTCAAAAAAACTTCAATTTTTTTGGGCGTTCATAGCGTTAAACGCGATAGATACAAGGTTTGGCGGCTTTCTGTTTTTCGTTTAGTCCGCAAGCAAAAGCGCTTCAAAACTTGACGACAAAGCCCAAAAATTTATTTTACGCGGGTTTCTTGCCGCCTGATCTTTTGATCTTTTTTTGTCGCCGCGTCAAGCGTATCGCTCTTTTGCCGCGACCTGAACAATCTCGGCGCGATCGCAATCAAACCCTTTGCCGTGCCGCTCGAAGATCGCCGCGCTTAGTTTGTAGCCATAAACGCACCCCGTATCGATCCCAAGCGATCGTTTGTCTTTGCGAACGTCGCCGGGCGTATGTCCATAGACGACAAAGCCTTGATTGCCGTTGTATAGCTCCGACCAAAAGCGGTATTCCGACGCGATTGCGCCAACGTAGCGAAGCCTTGTCAATATGGAGTATTGATCGGCGCTTAAGCGATCGAGCCGCACTGAATTGGTTAGTCCCGCATGGACAATCGTTAAATTATCTATTTTGATAAATCGCGGCATAGCGAAAATATAAGCGAGATCGTTTGCGTTTAATTTTTCAAATAACGCCGACTGCCCGCGCGATTCGATCGGCTCGTTTAGCCGTTTTGCCGAAGCGATTTCAAGATATTTTTCCTCGTGGTTGCCCAAAACCGTTACTATCCCCTCGTTTCGCGCAAAGCGCAAGGTTTCCAGCGGCTTGGGACCCTTGCTGACGAGATCGCCTACGCTAATTTCGCAATCGTTCGTCTTTACGCCGATCTTTTGGCGTAGCTGTCGCCACTCGTCCAAACAGCCGTGAATATCGCCATAAACGATCGCTCTGCTCATAACGGAAGTTTAGCAAAACGCGATAACGGCAAAAAGCGCAAACCTAAAACCGTTTGTAACGCGCGAATTCTTTTTGAAAAGTTAAACAAATTACAATATCGGGATAAGAAGGAGATTATGGGCGAGGTCAAGCTGACAAAATTCGTTCGTTGCGCCGGTTGAGCCGGCAAGATGGGTCTGGAAGACCTAACAAATATCTTGCCCAAACTTGCAAAAAAAAGCGACGATCCTAACGTTTTGGTTGGGATCGGCGACGACGCGGGCGTTTTCCGCTTAAGCGACGATATTGCTATTGTCCAAACGGCGGATTTTATCACGCCGATCGTCGATAATCCGCTTGATTTTGGACGCATAGCCGCCGCAAACGCTTTAAGCGACGTTTTCGCTATGGGCGGCGAAGCGAAAACCGCGCTGGCGCTCGTTATGCACGATGGCGCAAATACCCCCTTCGACGCTCTACGCGAGATTTTAGAGGGCGGATACGAAAAAATTAAAGAATCTGGCGCGATCCTCTTAGGCGGTCATACAGTCAATGATCTAGAGATGAAATACGGCTTGAGCGTAACGGGCGCGGTTAATCCTAACCGCATTTGGCGTAATCAAGGCGCGCAAAAAGGCGATCGACTGATCTTGACCAAGCCTTTGGGAATTGGGATTATCACCACCGCAGGAAAAGCGGATATGGTTACGAAGATCGCTTTGAAAGAGGCGATCGCCTTTATGTCGCGGTTAAATCTTTATGCGGCGCGATCGGCTAGCGCTTACGACGTTCGCGCCTGCACGGACATTACGGGTTTTGGCTTGATGGGACACGCTTTAGAAATGATTCGCGACGATATTAGCTTTGAGATCGAGCAGAGCAAAACGCCCTATCTGCGAGCGGCGCTTAGTTTTGCCTCGATCGGAATAGCGCCCGGCGGGACATTAGCAAACCGCGAGTTCGCAAAGCCTAACGTTCGCTTTGAAAAAGCTCTGAAAAACGAAGAGGAGCTAATTTTGTTCGACGCGCAAACAAGCGGCGGATTGCTACTCGCCGTTGCGGACAATCAGGCGCAAAAGTGTTTAGACGCGATCAAAAAAGCGGGAGACGAAAGCGCCGCGATCATAGGAAACGTCCGCGATCGCGGCAAAGCGCAAATTATCGTCGGATAATTACGCCTCTTTTTTGTCGCTACCGCAGTTGCATTCAATATCGGTCGGAACCGCGCCGTAAGCGTTGTCGCTCGCGTCGCCTTTTTGCGCCAACAAATAGAGATTGTATAGCGGCGCCAAAATCCACCAACCGATTTTGCCCGTATCGTGCAGTCTGCGAATACCTAAGCTAATCGACGGGATCAACGTAGCCAACCCGAAAA
>JAISRI010000164.1 GCA_031273735.1 Helicobacteraceae bacterium | reverse complement strand
TTCCCGCGACTTTAGCGTAGCCCCGCATTTCTCCGCAATAACGCCGCCAAAAGCGCGGCTTTTCGCAAGCAGGGCGTAAATCCTCCGCGCCTTGCGCTCCTCCGCTTTGCTTTGGAGCGCAAGGCGCGGAGAAAGCGCTAATCCCCCGATCGCTTGTAGATTTTGAATACGCGCGACTCATAAGCCGTCGTATTTGGATTCCCGCCTTCCTCCGCGATGGACGCTTCCTGCGGAAGCTATCGCTCCGTCGTGGGAATGGCAAGATCAGGGGCAAGGACTTTAAGTAACAATCAAATATTTATCGAACGCGCTAGTTTTTGGTTTGGATTTCTGCATTCCTACGCGATCAACGTTCCTTATGGGGGGAGGGGAGAGTGGTAATAAATAAATGGCTGGAACGGCGATTATGAACTTTGGCGTTTTGGGCGGTTTTGGCGCTACGACTTTAAAATTTAATCTTCTTCATTTGCGCGAATAACGCAAAAAACGCTATGATATACATTATTTTTCACTTTGGGAAGGCGAAATGCAACTAAAACGATACTCTATTTTCTCGGCGATCTTACTCGTTGCGCTGGGGATTTTTGTCTATATTCATACGGACGGAGTCGAGCAGGCGATCAAGATTGGCGGCGGCGAACCCGTTACGCTTCCGCTTGCGGTCTGGGCTATGCTTCCCGCGCTTGTTCTGTTTTTAACGTCGTTTTCTCATATCGCCTTTTATTCCGCAGCCGCCTATTTTGGGCGCTCCTCGTTGGAAAAAGACCTCAAAACGCTTAAAAAGCTGATTATCAACGCGCTTTTGGGACAGACTAGCGTGCTAACGCTCAAACACCCGCAACTAGCGGCGATTGGGCGCGTTTTGTCCGACGCGCAACTTAAACCGCTTTCAAACGGTGAAAATTGCGGCGATAGCGAATTGGACGCTATTTTGAACGTAATCGCTAGCATATCAAAAGGCGAAACCGCGGATTTTGGGTCGATAAAACTCGCAAAAGATAGTCCGATCTGGATCGCGTTGCAACTGAATAAAATGAAGAGCGATCCAAAAATTAGCGAAGAGCTTCTATCGGCAAGCGCCGAGGGAAGCGAAGTTTATTTCAAAGCGCTTGAAGTCTATGCGACATACGGCGATAAAAAACGCTTTTTGCGATCGGACGCGAAAATTAACGCGAAATCAGTTTTAAACCTTCTTTCGCGCCACAAAGCGCCGATTCAAAGTTTGGATTTTGAGCAAAACGAAATTATCGATCTGATCGGTAAAGCGAACTTTAACGCCAAAGACTTTATCAATCTTGCTCGCATTATGAAAGAGCAGCTCGCGCCCGATTCGCTCTTGGCGCTTTCCGCGCAACTTAAAAACTCTTTTGAAGCGGCGCAAAGCTCTTGGTTGTATATCAATATCGAACTTGAAAGACAGGATGAAACGCGAGAGATTTTAGACTCTAGCGCCAGCGACGAATATCTAACTTTCAAATCTTATTTCGCGTTAAAAGAGGCGGGATTATCTCCCAATCTCGACTCCTTGATTGATCGCGCCCTTTGATCTATCCGTTCGGCGCTTTTGTTTAGCGCCGATCGCCGGTTGGAGCGACGCGCCATTTAGAGCGATCGCTAAAAGATTCGGCGCGGATTTAACGATCAGCGAAATGATTAGCGCCAACGCGCTTGTTTGCAACCGAAAAAAAACAAAAAAACTATATGAAAAAAGCGCGATCGAAACCCCATATTCCGTTCAGCTTGTAGGATCGGACGTTGCTATTATTAGCGAAGCGGTAAAAATTCTTAACGACGAGGATATAGATATTATCGATCTAAACGCGGGCTGTCCCGCGCCTAAAATAGCGCGAGGCGGCGGGGGAAGCGCTTTGCTTAAAGATCCGCGTTTGCTTGGAGCGATTGTAGCGGCGATCAAAAAAACAAGCAAAAAACCGACGACCAGCGTTAAAATTCGTTTAGGTTTTGATCGAAACAACGGCGTAGAGATTGCAAAGGTTTGCGAAGATAGCGGCGCGGATTTTATAACCATTCACGGGCGAACAAAAACGGGCGGATTTACGTCGACCGTGGATTATGAAGCGATCGGCGAAATTAAATCCAAATTAAAAATACCCGTAATCGCAAACGGCGATATAGATTCTTACGCAAAAGCGCGATCGGTTTTTAACGCCACAAATGCCGACGGAGTTATGATCGCAAGAGCTGCGTTAGGCGCTCCTTGGATATTTGCGGAGTTAAAAGATCAAAGCGCAATCGATCGAACGGCAAAATGCGCCGCGATCATAGAACATTTTGATAGCGCGATCGCGTTTTACGGCGCTTACGGCGCGATCATTTTTCGCAAGCATCTGCATAGATATAGCAAATTTTACGAGGGCGCGGCGGCATTTAGAGTTTTGATCAATAAAACGAGCGATATAGCGCAAACGCGCGATATGATAGAAAGTTTTTTTAAAGGATAAGGAGTATTAGGCGATGGAAAGGATTTTGGAGTTATTCGAGGAGTTAAATAAATGCAAAAGAGGAAGCGGCTTTACGATCGAGGCTTTTAACTTTTTGCGAGATTTTTGCGTTAATGCGGGCGCGAAAGTTACGACAGATAAAGCGGGTAATATATTAGCGTCGATCCAAACGCCCAAAATATGCTTGCAATCGCATTATGATCTAGTCGCGCTTGGCGATCAGCCGCCGTCAATCGTAAAAGACGGCGAATGGCTAAGAGCGAAAAACGGAACTTTAGGAGCCGATAACGGAATCGGCGTCGCAATTATGCTTAGGTTAATAGAGGAGCGCGTAGCGGGTGAATATCTATTTACAAACGACGAAGAGATCGGTTTAATAGGCGCTAATAATTTAAGCGTTATTCCTATCTCAAAAGAGATTATCAATCTTGATAGCGAAGATGAAGGAGAGATCATAATCGGTTGCGCGGGCGGCGCGGATTACTTATTAACTATTCCGTTTTCATACGAGCCGATCGACGCTAAACGTTTTCGCGCCTATAAGATCGCGGCGAAAAATTGCGAAGGAGGGCATAGCGGGGTAGATATTCATCGCGGCATAAAAAGCGCGATCGACGAGATATGCCGCTATCTTTTTGCGAACGAGGCAAAATTGGTTAGTTTTGACGGCGGAGAGCGGTTAAACTCTATACCTAAAAACGCAGAGGCGATCGCGTTTTTACCGATTGATTTCTCGCCAAAAGATTCCGAATTTACTAGAATCTTCCCGATCGACGCGCCGTCGCAAGCGATTAAAGATAGTCAAAAAGTTTTAGCGCTCCTTACGTTAATTCCGCATGGCGTTTACGGTTTTGATTCTGGCTACGGCGTCGTTTCGCGCAGTTGCAATTTTGCCATAATTAAGACTTTGCCCGATCGGCTAGATTTAACGCTTTTTGCTCGCGGTAATAGCGAATATGATCTTAAAGCGATCAACGCTCAAATAACGGCGCTATCAAAATTGGGCGATTTTAATTTTACGCGACTCGGTTACTATCCTAGTTGGAGCGTCGAAAAAACGCCGCTTGCCGATCGGATTTTTTCGCTTATGTTCGATCAAGGATTAAAGCCGAAAATCGGCGCGATTCACGCCGGATTAGAGTGCGGGGTTTTGAAATCAAAATCGCTAAACGCCGAATGCGTTTCAATAGGTATGACGATACGCTATCCGCATAGCTTTCAAGAGCGCGTATATCTGCCTAGCGTCGAGCGCCTTTATAGTTTGATAAAAGCTATTTTATCGTCATAGATAAAATAGAAACACAAAAACCTTTCGAGATCGCTTTACAAAAACGCTTTTATATAATTTTATCTCTTATTTCGGGCGATTGAATAGTCAAACCGAACGATCGCATTAAGCGCGTTATTCGTTTATCAACTCTTTTAACAACGTTATGTATTCGTTTAATACCGAGTCGTTTCCAACGTATGTTACGATAAACGGATAAAAATCGTAATAGGCGTTTTTGTTGCGATCGTAGATAACAATTCTATTATA
>JAISRI010000153.1 GCA_031273735.1 Helicobacteraceae bacterium | reverse complement strand
GGCGGCTCGTTTTGCGCCTTTTTTTGCCTCTGTTGGTTCTGTAAAACTTGTTGTAGTTGCTCGCTCATGCCGTTTGCTCCACGTTAAAATTGACGTTGCGTTTGACGACGTTCATCAGGTATTCGGGCGAATACGGTTTGGTTATGTATTCGGTCATACCCACCTCTACGCCGCGCATTCGATCGGTTTTACTTGTTCGCGAAGTAACCGCGACAAGCGGCAGATTTTTGAAGCGGCTGTATTTGCGAATCTCGCTCGCAAGCGCGTAGCCGTCCATTTTGGGCATTTCAATATCTATTAGGCAAGCGTCAAACTCGTGTTCGCCGCTTTTTACGATATTTAGCGCCTCTACGCCGTCCGCCGCCTCTACGATGCTTACGCCAAGAGCGCCGATCGATTGGCGCATAATGGCGCGATCGGTTTTGGAATCATCGACGATCAATATCTTGTAGTCGCTCGATTTAGTCCTTGTTTTGACTTTTTGCGTTTTGGCGGAGGCTTTGTTAGAGGCGGTAGGTTTTGTCTTTTTCGCCATATTCATCAGCGCCGCCACGTCGACAATTAGCGTTACGCCGCCGTCGCCGCGTACCGTCGCCCCCGCGATCCCCTCGATTCCTTGCAGGTATTCGCCTAACGATTTGATCACAATCTCCTCTTGCCCGACAAGCGCGTCCACAATTAAACCCAATTTGCTTTCGGCTAGTCCAAGCACGACGACATAGGTAAAATCGCCGCCGTCGATCACCTGCTCTACTTTGAAAATGTCGCTTAGTTTTACAAGGCTCAAAACCTCGTCGCGCAGACGCATAACCGATCGCCCTTCGACGCTGAAAATATCCTCCTCGCTAATACGCACGGTTTCTAACACAGAGCTTAGCGGAATGGCGTAATACTCCTCTTGCGCGCCAACCATTAGAGACTGAATGATCGCGAGCGTAAGCGGGATTTTTAGCTTGATGATCGTTCCTTTGCCAAGCTCGGAATCGACCTCGATAATGCCGTTAAGTTTCTCGATATTGGTTTTCACCACGTCCATTCCCACGCCGCGCCCCGATACGTTCGTTACCTTCGCCGCCGTTGAAAGCCCCGCTCTAAAGATCAGCGTGAAAGCCTCTTTTTGGCTCATAACGTCCGCCTCTTTTTCGCTGATCAAACCCTTTTCCAACGCTTTGGATTTGAGCAGATCCGAATCGAGCCCTTTGCCGTCGTCGGTAATCTCTACGACTATGCTATTGCCCTCGTTATAGGCTTTTAGCTCCACCTTGCCCGTTTCGGGTTTGCCAAGAGCAAGACGCTTTTCGCCGCTTTCTATGCCGTGATCGGCGCTGTTACGGATAATATGCACCAACGGATCGCCGATAACCTCGACAATCGATTTATCCATCTCGGTCTCTTCGCCCGTAATCTGTAGATCGATTTTTTTATTCAACTCTCGCGCTAAATCGCGAATCATTCGCGGGAACTTGTTAAACACCTTGCCGATCGCGAGCATTCGCGTTTTCATAACGGCGGTTTGCAGATCGGTCGTAACCATAGAGATCGAGCTAACGACCTGATTTAACTCCTCCAAAAACTTCTCGCCCTCGTAGCGCTCTTCCACGTCGTCGTAGATTTTCAAAAGACGGTTTTTGCCAAGCACGAGCTCGCCGATCAGATTCATAAGGTGATCGAGGCGATTAACGTCGACGCGGATCGTCTGCTCCATAGTCGATTCGACCGCTTTATCTTCCGCCTTTTTTGTCGGCGCGGCGGCGGCTGTTGCGGCGGGGGTGGGTTTGGGCGCGTTATTTTCGACGGCTGGAGGCTCGGCGGAGGAGGCTTTCGTTTCGCGGCGGCGTTTATCCTCCTCTTGTCGGATCGCTAATAGCCTTGCTATCTCGTCTTCGACCTCTTTATCGCTTAGTTTTGAGTAGTCGGGATCTTGCTCCTGCGTAGCGTTATTTGCTGGCGGAGGCGTAGGCGCGGCGGCGCTAACCTGCGGTTTGCTTACGGGTAAATCCTCGCCTTTACTTATAGCCTCTAGTTTGGCTACGATCGACGGAATATCAAGCCCGTGATCGCGATCGTTTCCCGTGTCGCGGATTTTAATCAGTAGCGATTTCATCGCGTCTACCGATTCTAATACCACGTCCATAACTCCCGCGTCGATCTTAAGATCGCCTTTTCGCGCTCTATTTAGAACGTCTTCCATATGGTGCGTTAGGTGCGTCAAAACGTCGAAGTTAAGAAACGACGACGAACCTTTAATTGTGTGCGCCACGCGGAATATGCCGTTTAACAGTTCGAGATCGTCGGGGCGCGTTTCAAGCTCGACCAAATCCTGATCGAGCTTTTCGATCATCTCGAAGGCTTCGACTAGAAAGTCATGCGTTAGTTCTTGTAACTCGTCCATAACGTGTCCTTATTGATGCTTAATATGGTTTTTAATGACGCGAATAATCTCTGGCACAAATTGGTTCGCGTCAAACTTAACTAGATAACTCTCGCCGCCCGCCTCTTTCCCGCGAACGTCGCTAAAGCGATCGCTAATCGACGAGTTAAAGACGACGGGTATCGATTGAAGACGCGGATCGTCTTTAACGTGCGCCGCGAAATGAAAGCCGTCCATTCGCGGCATTTCTACGTCGGATACAATCACGCGTAGCTGCGAAGAGAGCCGATCGCCGTATTTGTCGTATAGCTCGTTTAGCTTTTCGAGCGCGTCCGCTCCATCGACCGCTTCGATTGCGCGCATACCCATTTTTTCCAGCGTGGTTTTAACGATCCTGCGCGCCGTCGCCGAATCGTCGATTACCATAGCTATGCCCTCAAACTGCTCTACGTCCTGATCGACGTTGATTGTCGGGTGGTAAAGCCCTAGATCTTTAACGATACTTTCAAAATCGAGTATTAAAAGCACCGCGTCGTTTTCGATCTTGGTTACGCCCGTTACCTTGTTGCGATCGAGCGCCTCTTCGCCTCCGGAGAATGTGGCTGGTTCTATGTCCGCCCAACTGATCCGCCGAATACGTTTTGCCTCGCTGACGATAAAACCGACCAAAATCTTGCTAAACTCGCCTATGACCACGCGGGATTTCTCCCGATCGTTATCGAGCGTTTTGATTCCCATCCATTTGGCAAGATTAACTACGGGAATCACCACGCCGCGCAGATCGAAAATACCCTCGATATAATCGGGCGCGCCGGGCAGTTCCGTTAGCGTGGGGATCTTGATAATCTCCCTAACCTTCGCCACGTTAACGCCGTAGATACCCTCGTATACGCGATCGCCTATTTGCTTGAAAATACGAAAATCGACTAACTCCATTTCGTTGGAGCTGGTTTTTAACGCCGTCGCTTTAGCGCCCGTCATATTATCGCTCCCATCTCTCTTCGCGCAAAAACGCGCCGTTTTCTTCTGATTGTATCCGAAGATAACTTTTTTCGCAAGCGAACGAGGCTAAATTGCAATACAAAGATCGCCGCCCCCCAAAAAAACTTTCCTCTACGTTATATCGGCAATTTTGGTGAAAATGCCCCTCTATGACCATATTCGACGAAGCGATCAAATCGGCTATTTTTTTTATTCGTTTGTTTTGAAAGTCCGCAATATCGTATTGCAACCGCTTTTTTAACAGCCGCTTCTCCATCGATTTTAACAGCCGATCGTCCCAAAAGTTGAGCGAGAAAAGGTGCGTCAAAGCAAGCCCGATGCGCGTCCTGATAAAAGCGGCGTAGATGGCGTAACGAAGCTCGACGCGATAATCGCCGTGCAAAAGCCAAACGCGTTCGTTTTCAAACAAAAATCGTTTTGGCTGATCGGACTTTTTGACGATTTTAACCGCCTCGCTAAAAACGCCTTCCAACGCGAAATCGTGATTGCCTTCAAAATACCAAACCTCCGCGCCGCTTTTTGCAATCGCGTCGATCGCGTCGATTATCGGTTTGTTTCGCGCGCGGCAGTAGCGAAACTTGCCGATTAACGCGTCGCAAATATCGCCCATCAAAAAAAGTTGGGGCGTTTTCACTTCGCCGCGCCCGATCGCCTCCAAAAACGGTAGAACCTCCTCGCGCCCAAGCGGGTTGTAATGCGAGTCCGCTAGAAAGATCGCTTCGCTTTTTATTGACGGCGCGCCGATAAACAAATCAGGGCGCATACGCGATCGCGGGCAGAGCCGTATCGTATGGTAAATCAAACATTAGGTTCGCGTTTGCGATCGCCGCGCTTGAAGCGCCGCGCAACAGATTGTCGATAGCCGTTTGAATAAAGATCGTATCGGAATGAACGCGGCAGAAAAGATCGCAAAAGTGCGTCCCCGCCGCGTTTTTGATCGATACGCTATCCTCTCGAACGCGAACAAACGAATGATCGGCGTAAAACTCCCGCGCGATTTGCGTCGGATTGCCGATCGGCTTTTTTAGGCGCATATAGACCGAAGCGAGCATACCACGCGTGATTGGCAAAAGATGCGGAACAAAGACGATTTCTACGCTTTTTTTCGCGGCGATCGATAATTTTTCTTGGATTTCGGGCGCGTGGCGATGGACGATCGGGCTATAGGTAAAGCAGTTTTCATTAACGTTTACAAAATGCGTTCGATCGACGCACTGCTTGCCGGCGCCTGAAACGCCGCTTTTTGCGTCGATAATAATCGTAGCGTTTAGATCGGCGTAGGGCAAAAAGGGCAGAACCGCCAAGATCGACGCGGTGGGATAACAGCCTGGATTGGCGACTAGCCGCGCGGAGGCGATCGCGCTTTTACCCGTAAGCTCCGGCAATCCATAAACCGCTTGCGCCAGATTTTGTGGATCGCTATGCGTTACGCCGTATGTTTTCTCATAAGTTTCTTGCGCCAAACGATAATCGGCGGATAGATCGACGACTTTCACGCCGCGATTCAAAAGTTCCTTTGCGATCGCCATTGCGCGCTTGTGCGGCACGGCTAAAAACGCCAGCTGGCAACGCGAGGCGATCGCGTCAATCTCGCTTTTTTCAACCTTCGCCGAATAGACCGCCTCTAGCGACGGATGAAGTTTGGCTATCTCCTCGCCGCCGTCCGAGCCGCCCAAAAACTCGATCTTAAAGCGCGGGTGATTTAACAATATCTTGATCATCTCCAAACCCGTAAAACCGCTTGCGCCGATCACGGCGGTTTTAATTTCGCTCAATGACAAACTCCGTTTTTTGTTGATTATACTAAAGTTTTCCGTTAGCGTTTCAAGCGTTTTTTTTCATAACGCAAACAAAAACCGCCGCCCTATTCCCGCATTCTTTCGCGATTTACGCCCCGCTTGCGAAAAAGCTGCGCTTTTTATCGTCATCTCGCGATTATTGCGTCTCTTCTTTTTTTACCCAGCCGATTTTTGCGTCGGGTAATAAGACTTTGATATATTCGGCGTTCTCTTTAAGAATCTTTGCCTGCGTAGGACGATCGGTGATATAAAAAAGCGTGCTTGTCGCGGTGGGCAAGAGCCTAATCTGCGCGCCCGTTTTGATCGTTAATTCCTCTTCGCGCAAAGCGAGCCAAAATATAACGGCGATCGCTACGATCGCCACGCCTAAAAAGATCAATTTTCGCGTCTTGATCGATACGACGATTAGCGTCAAAGAGACGATCGATAAGAGCAAAACGTTTAGCCAAGGGAAAGATCGTTTGTTGGGGTTGATCTCTAAATTGGTTTCGCTTCTAACCTCTATGCCGCTAAGATCAAACTTTAACGCGATTCTTTTGAAGTCCCCGCTGGAAGGGTTGAAGTAGTTAAAGTCGATCTCCTCAAGCGAAGGCGAGATAATCGCGTGATAGACGATTTTCGTAGTTGGCAGTTTACGATCGTTCAAGTCGATACCCTGTTCTTGCGCGATCGCGCCTAACGAAAAACTATCCAAATTGGATAATTCGCCTTTAATCTCCATAGCTAAGATATTTTGCGTGTCGCTATAGCGTTCGACCTTATACGCTAAAACCTCCAAGCTCTCGGCGATCACGCCGCAAAACTGCGGATTTACGCTAAGTTTAGTCGCGCCAGCCTTGATAGGCGCGACGCTCTCTACGTCGCTCTGTCCGTCGAGAAGCGTAATCTCCGCTTCAACCTGCGGAAAGGCGATTCTAGGCGCGATAATTTGATAATACATCGTCAAGCGACGGCGATTTTCATCTACGCGGAGCCAGCGCGGTTCGCCGCTAACGCGCTTGATTCCCGTGCCGTTATCGTCGCCGCCGATCCTCGTTTCAAGCCGCTCGTAGTAGCGCTCCGTGATCGTGGCGTTATAGACGACGGGGATCACCTGCCCCACGTAAAGCGCGTTTGGCAACGGCTCGCTAGATAGATAGAGAATTTTCGGCGCGAGAAACCTTTCTTCGGCAAAGAGCGAAAAGGCAAAAACAAAGGTAAGTAATAATATACGCAAATTAAAACTCCAATACGCTTTTGATTAACGTTAGTCCGTCCGCGCTCTCAGACAAAAGAGGGTTCGCGGCGCGTTCGGGGTGAGGCATAAGGGCGAAAACGTTTTTCTCTTTATTGGAAATAGCGGCGATATTGTCGATTGAACCGTTGATATTTAGGCTTTTGCCCTCTTTGTCGCAGTAGGTAAGCGCAACCTGATCGTTGTCGTAAAGCGCCTTTAACCCGTCTGGATCGATATAGTAAGCGCCTTCGGCGTGCGCGATTGGCATAGAGATGATCTGCGACTCCTTAAACTTGCTCAAAAATGGATTGTTCGCGGACGATACCTTCAAATGAACGTAACGGCTGATAAAACGGCGGCTTTCGTTTTTTAACATCGCGCCAGGGAGCAAGAATGCCTCCAACAATATCTGAAAGCCGTTGCATATTCCCAAAATCCGTCCGCCGCCTTTGGCGAACGACGCGACGGATCTCATAATCGGCGCAAAGCGGGCGATCGCGCCGCAACGCAGATAATCGCCGTAGCTAAAGCCGCCTGCAATAACGACTAGATCGGTCTTTTGGGGCAGATCGGTTTCGTCGTGGCGGACGATCAGACATTTCGCGCCCGCCCTTTCAAACGCGCGCATCGTATCGCGTTCGCAATTTGTGCCCGGGAACAAGAGAATAGAAGCCGTCATGGCTCGATCTCGATCGAGTAGTCTTCGATCACGGCGTTTACAAGCGCTTCTTTTGCCATTTTTTCGGCTTCCTCTTCGGCTTCTTGCATCGTTTTCGCCGCGATTTTCAAAACAATCCGTTTGCCTATGCGAACCTCGCCGACGTTAGAAAAGCCTAGCGTTTCCAAAGCGTGCAAGGTCGCTTTGCCCTGCGGGTCTAAAATGCCCTCTTTTAAGAAAACATTGACGATCGCTTTCATTTCAAAGCTCCTAATATGCGTTTTAACACCTCTTCATAGGCGCTTTTCACGTCGCCCAAATCTTGGCGAAAGCGATCTTTGTCCAGCTTTTCGCCGCTAGTAGCGTCCCAAAAACGGCAACTATCGGGACTGATCTCGTCGGCGAGCAAAATACCGCCGTTTCGATCGCGTCCAAACTCTACCTTAAAATCGATCAGTCGTAGTTTGATCGACTCGAAAAACGGGAGCAGAACAGAGTTGATCTTCCGCGCAAGCTCTTTAAGCGTTTTTAGCTCGTTGTCGCTTGCGAGTTTCATCAAGATCGCGTGTTCGTCGTTTAAGATCGGATCGCCCAAATCGTCGTTTTTGTAGTAAAACTCGACGAGGCTAAACGCCAGCTTTGTCCCCTCTTTGATCCCAAGCCGCTTTGTCAGACTTCCCGTCGCCACGTTGCGAACGACTACCTCGATCGGGATAATTTGGGTCTTTTTGATCAGATGATTCGTCGAATCAAGCGTTTTGACGAGGTGCGTCGCTACGCCGTTTTTTTCCAGCAAGCCAAAAAGTTTCGCGCTAATCGCGGCGTTTAACGCGCCCTTGCCGCTCTCTTGCGACCTCTTTTGGGCGTTAAAAGCGGTTAGATCGTCTTTAAACTCCGCGATCAGTAGATCGCCGTCCTCTACGGCAAATAGCTTTTTGCCTTTGCCCTCGTAAATTAACTCTTTTTTATC
>JAISRI010000126.1 GCA_031273735.1 Helicobacteraceae bacterium | reverse complement strand
ACGGGAATCGCGCAAGACGAGCGCAAAAGAATGAGCGAAACCGAACTTGAGTTTAATATGCGATCGCATGCGTGGTATATAGGTTACGCGCCTTATGAAAATCCGCGATACTCTTTTGTCGTATTGATAGAACACGGAATGAGCGGCGGCGGCGTAGCCGCCCCAATAGCCGCTAGAGTTTTACGCAAAATGAACGAATTAGAATACTTCGATCCAAAAAACCTAAAGTAAAAGTATCCATATATTCCAAAGAAACGTCGCGAGTTTATCTACAAACCGACAAATGCGGTAATCCCCGCGCTTTTTGGTTTGCTACTTTCGCGAGACGCCGTTATGGAGCGAGCGCCGCGCATGGGTAAGCGGGAATCCAAATATGGCGTAGCCATGCGTATTCAGACCCGCAAACAATCAAAGGCGATCGCTGTCCGTAGGTTTTTGGTTTGGATTTCCGTACTGCTGCATTTGCGGGTTTGTCGCGTTAAAGGCGGGTTTACAAGCGCTCTTTTTGCTTGCGGCGACGTTTGGGTTTATTGCGATCTGTGGTAATATTGCGCAATATAGAGGCGATCGGGTTTGCCAGCCAAACGCTTTTGGAAGGCAAAACGGCGATCGGCGGCGTTTTGGGCGATCAAAAAGCCTACGAATAAACAAACTCGGATTATACTTCCGCCGAATAAACAAACTAGAGCGGGCAAAAAGCTCGCGAGTAAGCGAGTAGAAAGGATAAAAGTGGCGAGCGTTAAGTTTTTGCGCGTTTTATGCGCGATGTCGGCGTTGTTTGCCTTAAGTTTTGCGGAAGATAGTTTTTTAGACAAGCAATGCGAAAAGGCAATTTATTACGATATTGGTTCCGGCTATATGCTTGGATATAACTGCTTTTTTGTCAAACAAGGACTTGAAGAAACATATCAAAGCTTTAGAACGCAAATTGTTAATCAATACCCTGAAAACGAAAGCTATAAACGCTTGCGACATAGCCTTGAAAACGGCAAAGATTATACCGATCGTTTTGGCGACGAATTGCAGATCGGTTATAAATGGAAAAGCAGAAAAGAGCTAGGAATAGTTATTGAAGATATCGATAGCGTTATAGAGATAGATTTAACTCAGAACGATAAAGGAACAGAGTTAAATCATTATCTCTATCGTTAATAATAAAGGAATGGTTTTGATACGAATAGCGTATATGGTTTTAACGTTTGCGGCGATCGCGTTTGCAAGCGCGCAAGGCAGAGTAATTTCCGTTGATCAAAACGATGTTTTGGTTTCGGTAGAAGGCGCGAAAGCGGGTATGAGCGCGATTATTTTATACGAATATAAAAACGACTCGACAATTAGCGCTAATTGCGCGACGATCAAGGCTGATAAAACGACGGCGACTCTGAAATGTTCGCTGTTTAACCTTTACGATCAAAGCTCCGCGCCGACGCTAACGCTTCCAATTCGCAAAGACGACAAGGCGCTCTTTACGCCGCTTGGCTCTAGCGCGATCGTTATCGCGCCCGATCTAGATCGCTACGTCAAAGCTAGGCGCGCCGATCTTAGCTACGTTCATTCCGATCTTTTCGCTCACCAACTTGTAACGGACGACGTAACAAAGCCTACGATCGCCGATTTTCGTCGATTTTGCGATCGCCTTTTGGTAGGCGCGGTCGTTTTTGCGTTTAGCGACGGCGATTATACGGTCGATTGCCAAACTTTCGCGCTTCTTGAAGTCGCTCCGTATTCCGCCGCCGCGTCCAAAAAACAGATTCTGCCCTTTTTTCACCGCTTAGGCGCGATCGATAACGAAATAGACGATTTTGACGCTTATTATAAGCGGTTGATAAAGGAGTTTTAATGTTATCTAGCAATCATCACGACGCGCTTGTTAAAATTGTCGGAGCAGACAACTGTTATATTGATCAAGCCCACCGCCAAGCCTACTCATACGACGCTACGCGCCAATCTTTCGAGCCTGAAGCGGTAGTTTTTCCAAGAAACGAAAGCGACGTTCAGCAAGTTTTGCGTTACGCTAATCAAAACAAAATCCCCGTTGTTCCTAGAGGCGCGGGAAGCGGTTTTACGGGCGGTTCTCTTAGCGTCGAAGGCGGTATCGTTTTGGCGCTTGAAAAATATATGAATCAGATTTTAGAGATCGATTTAGAAAATATGCTTGCGCGGGTTCAACCTGCGGTAATAAATAAAGAGTTGCAAAACGCGGTCGAAGCGCAGGGATTATTTTATCCGCCCGATCCCGCAAGTCAAGAATATAGCACGATTGGCGGCAACGTCAGCGAAAACGCAGGAGGAATGCGCGCCGCAAAATACGGCATAACTAAAAACTATGTGCTTGCGCTTCGCGCCGTTTTAGCTAATGGAGATTTGATTAGAGCGGGCAAAAAAACCATTAAAGACGTGGCGGGCTTTAATATAGCCGGGTTATTAACCGCTTCGGAAGGCTCTCTAGCGGTTATCACCGAGATTACGCTAAAGCTGATCCCAAAACCAAAATTAGCGCTAACCGCTATGGGCTTTTTTTCGAGCGTATCGGACGCTATGAACGCCACGTATAAATCGTTTATTAACGGCGTAACTCCCGTAGCTATGGAGTTTCTAGATAACCTAACGATTCGCGCCGTAGAAAGCGCATATAAAAAAGGGTTGCCTATAGACGCTGGAGCGCTATTGATTTCGGAGGTAGACGGCAATACAGAAGCCGATATAAAATGGCAGATCGAAACAGTCGAACGCGTATTTAGAGAAAACGGGTGCAGCGCGTTTATAATCGCTAAAAATAATATCGAACGCGACGCGATTTGGTTTGCGCGAAGAAACGCAAGCCAAAGTCTAAAAATATACGGACCAACCAAGCTAAACGAAGATATTACAGTCCCGCGAAGCGCATTGCCCGAACTATTAAAAAGAATCGCGCTTATCGGCGAAAAATACGATCATCAAATCCCGTGTTTTGGGCATACGGGCGACGGAAACGTCCATGTGAACGTGATGACAAACAGGCAAGACGCATTGCGTTACCACAACGCCGAAAGAGCGATAAAAGAGATATTTGAAGCCGCGATCGAACTTGAAGGAACGCTTAGCGGCGAACATGGAATCGGCGTTAGCAAAGCGCCGTTTATGGATATGGCGTTCAGTCAAAGCGAAATGAATCTATTTAGAACGATCAAAAAAGCGCTTGATCCGAATAATATCTTAAATCCGGGCAAAATGGGGCTATAGATTGACCTTAGCGGCGCTTTTTAGATGGTGCGGCGCCGCGATTGTTTTAATCGTGTTCTACTATTTAGTTATTAAGCCTTTTATCAAAAAAGCGTTAGAGATCAAGATAGAAGAGCCAACGGATAAAAAATCGCGGATCGCGTTTAGCCAAGAGGAACTAGAGTTGCCAAATAACAATAAAGAGATATATAAAAAGATCGAACGATCGCTTAAATTAAGCGAAGCCGATCGGCTAAAAGAGATCAAATATGAAGTCCTGCGCGATAAACTACGCGAAATAACCGCGGAAAAGCCGACGGAAAGCTCCGCTACGATCGAAAAGCTATTAAAAGATCGCTAATTACAACGATATTTTTACGACGTTTTTATCTAGCCCAAGCTCTTTTGGCGTTAAGCCGAGCGCGATTCCGATTAACTGCGTTAGATGAAGCGCGGGCGCTTTTATAGGGCGGCAGACGGCGCGTTCGGCGTTTGTGCGCTCCGCGTCGAAACTAAGCTGGCATAGCGGGCAAGGCGTTACGATCCACTCCGCGCCGCGATCGCTCGCTTCGCTTAAAGCCTCGCCGCTAAGTTTATACGTCGTTTCGCTCGCTTGCATTTCGGTATGAAAACCGCAACAACCGCTTTTTAGCGCATAGTCGATCGCCTCGCCGCCAAGCGCGGTTATTAGATCGTCTAAAGCCTTAGGGCGAAACGGATCTTCGTCGCTCGAAAGCCCCGACGGGCGGATATTGTGGCAGCCGTAAAACGGCGCGATTTTTTTATTGTTAAGAGGTTTTACAATCGGCAGATTTTCAAAGCCGTAATCGTCGCGCAAAACATATAGAAAATGACGGACGTTTGTTTTACCGCTATAATTTAGCCCCGCCCGATTTAATTTTTCATTAACCTTCGCTAATAAATCGCGATCGTTTTTAAGCCTAAAAGCCGCTAGAGAGAGAACTAATTGACAGGTGTTGCAAACGGTAACTAGATCAAGACCTAATTTTTCTGCGTAAGCTAGATTTCTAGCGTTAAGAACAAGCGATAAAAAATCGTCGTAATCCTGCAAATGAGTCGCGCCGCAACAACTCGCCTCTTTTAACTCTACCAACTCGATCGCCAACTTTTTAGCCACCGCCTCTAGCGAAGTTTTTACCTCTGGCGTAGCGCCGTAAGGAACGCAACCCATAAATAAAGCGTATTTCATTGATCAATCTTACGCGATCGCGAAGCTATGTCGATTAGTTTCTTTACCTCGTCATGCTTTTCGATTTTAGGCGGAGTAAATGGCAACTTTCCGCGCTTAAACATAACAAACGCTTCGCGCATACGCATAAGCGCGCCAAACGTTCCTAAACTTGCGTGAACGTTGGCGGCTTCGTCTAAACGGCCGCGTTTTGCGATCGAGGTTAAAAACGCCTTTGCGTGGCGCGAAGCGATCGAATCTTTGGCTACACCCGCGCTAAAGCTATTTTCGCGCAACTCTATAATTTTATCGATCGGGCTAACCTCCTTTGGGCAAACCTCGTAACATTGATAGCATTTCGCGCAATCCCAAACGCCTATCTTTTGGTTATCTACAAAACGCAAACGATCGTTCATTTTTTGATCGCGAACGTCGGTTATAAATCGATAAGATTTCGCAAGCGCGGCAGGCCCCAAAAACTCTTGATTTTTCGCGACTGCAGGGCAGCTATAAAAACATATCCCGCACTCTATACAAGCGTCCGCGCCGTTTAAGCGATCGGCTACTTTTGGTTCTATGAGATTCTCTTTTTTAGGAGCGTCTTCTATAGGCGCTTCAAGCCAAGGCGAAACGGCGCGATAGCTATCCCAAAAGCGCGTTTTATCTACGATTAAATCTTTAAACGCCAACGATTTATCTAAAGGATCGATAATTAAAACGTCGCCGTAGCGATCGGCAAGCTCGAAAAGGTTGGCTTTGCAGGCTAAAACCGCTTGATTTTGCGCCTTTAACGCGCAGCTACCGCAAATGCCGTGCCTACAGCTTTTGCGATACGATAAACTCGGATCGATTTCGGCTTTAATTCTATTAAGCGCGTCTAGCAAAACTTCGCTTTTTTTAACCTTTAATTCATAGCGTTTGTAGGTCGGCAAAATATCGTATTGGGCGTTAAAGCGAAATATCTCGAAAGCAATAACGCGAGAACTGTTTTTTTCGCTTCTTTCTTTTATGCGCGGCGCGGCGTTTATATATATTTTGCTCATCTAATACTTTCTTTCTTGCGGTTTATAATCGCCGATCGTTACGGGCGAGTATTCAAGCCGCGTTTCGCCGCGATCGCAAAGGTAACCAAATGTGTGGCGCAAAAACTCGTCGTCGTTTCTTTGGGTAAAATCCGTCCGATAGTGCGCTCCTCGCGACTCTTTACGCGAAAGCGCCCCCGCGACTATGACGGCGCTATAATCCAACATATGCCCAAGCTCCAAAGCCTCTTGTAATTCCGTATTAAAAATCGCCGATTTATCGCTTAAGCGAACGCGCGAAAACCGATCGCGCAGATCGTTAATAAGCGCCGCCTGTTTTTCCAACGAATCGCGATCGCGAAAAACGCCCGCGTTTTTTGTCATACTATTTTGCAACTCGGCGCGAAGGTTTGCCGCGCTTTGATCGCCCTTTGATCGCAATAATTTTTGCGTTTCTTTTAACAGCGTATTTGCGTCGGATTCCTCAGCGCTTATTAGCTCTAATTTCGGCGCGTCGCTTACGATCGTCTCGCCCGCGATTTTGCCAAAAACCGCCGCTTCTAACAAACTATTCGCGCCCAAACGATTCGCCCCATGAACGCTAACGCAAGCGCACTCTCCAGCCGCGTAAAGCCCATTTGCGATTTCGCTTATCGAGGCTTTAACTCTGCAAAAATTATCGGTGGGAATACCGCCCATACTGTAATGAGCCGTAGCGCGAATAGGGATACGATCTACGCTCATATCGAGACCCAAAAAGCTCTTTGCCAGATCGAAAAGCTCCGGTAGCTTATTTAGAATGATCTCTTTTCCCAAATGGGTCAGATCGAGCCAAATAAAATCTTTGTCTTCGCCCGCTCCGCGCCCTTCGTTAATCTCGCGTTCGATCGCCCTACTGACCACGTCGCGCGGCGCAAGCTCCAATTTTTCGGGCGCGTATTTTTCCATAAATCGCTCGTTTAGCGCGTTGTAAAGTTTGCCGCCTTCGCCTCTTGCCGCCTCGCTGATCAATATTCCGCTACCCGCCAAACCGCTTGGGTGAAATTGGACAAACTCCATATCCTCCAGCGGCAAACCCTTTCGCAAAAAGAGCGACAATCCGTCGCCCGTATTGGCGTGAGCGTTGGAGTTGATAGCGTAGCACCGCGCATAACCGCCTGCGGCAAAAAGCGTCGCTTTGGCGTTGAAAATCGCGATCTCGCTCGTGGCTAATTTCATCGCCGCTACGCCGTAGGCTTTGCGTTTTAGCGGATCGTAAAGCAGATCGCCCGCAAACCACTCCTCGACAAACTCCACGCCTAGCCTGTCGGCTTGCTCGTAAATCGTCTGCAAACAGGTTAAACCCGTGCGATCTTTGGCGTAACAAGCTCTAGGTTCGCTCTGCCCGCCAAAGGCTCTTTGCGCTATCGATCCGTCCTCGTTGCGCGAAAAAACCGCGCCCATACGCTCCAATCGCCTGATCGTTTCGGGCGCTTTTTCGCAGAGCGTTTTGATTGCGTCTTGATCGCCTAGGTAATCGCCGCCTTTGATCGTGTCGAACTCGTGCGCTTTGGTATTCGCTTCGTTTAGCGCCGCGTTTATGCCGCCTTGCGCCGCGCCGCTATGACTGCGAAGCGCTTGGAGTTTGGTTATCACGCACGTTTTTAATCCCGCTTTTTTAATCTCGATCGCCGCGCTTAAGCCCGCCAATCCCGCTCCGATAATTACTACGTCGTATTTATAGATATTCATAACGCGCCGATTTTTTTAGCGTATTCAAGTAGATTTATCAACTTCGCGCAAGCAGGATTCATTCGATCGCGGCGATTTCAATATGAATCGGATACCCTCCGACGCGCTCGATCGATCTGATATTTTTCGTAAAGAAGTTTTGCGTTTCGCTAGAGGCGCAAAGAAGCGTATCCGCGCCTAAATCTTGCGCTTCTAAAATCAGATCGTTCGCCGCCTTAAACGCGATCTGCGGCGCTAGATCGGCTACGCTAGCGCCGCTAAAACGCGAAGGGTTGGCAAGGCGCAAAACCTCCGCGCCGTTTTGCCGCAAAGCCGCCTCGTATTCGTCGATCTGCGGCAAAACGCCAAACGCGCCGCAATCGATCGCAATCGCCGTTTTTTTGCCCGTTAGTTTTGGCGCTTTGTCATAATCGATCGCGGCGTATTTCGCGCTTTTCGCATTTTTTGGCGCGTAGCCGCCTGAAATAGATAGCGCTTGAAGCCCCTCGATCGTCTTGACGATATGCAACGCGCCTTCTAACAATACGCCGTTTAACCCCGCAAAACAAAATATCCCGTCTTCTGCGCGGCTGATCCGTCTTAAAATCGCGTCGGCGTTTAGCGGGTTTTTGTTAATCAAGCGATCGGCTAACATAAATAGCGCTTCGCCCAAATACTCGGCGTTTAGCGATCGCATAGGGGAAACGGCGTAGGGAATATAAAATTCGTAGTAATAGTCGCGATCGCCTATGTCGCAAAACTCCTCTAAAACGCCGAGTTTTTCTTCAAAATCGTTTCGATCGCAGTAGAGATCCCAAGCGGCTCGTTCCAAAGCGAGCGGCGCAATCTCTATAGCGTCGCCTCTTTTTTTGACGAACGAACTCAAAAACGCGGTTATTTTCGCGCCTACGCCGTTTGCTTTTACGCCCTCGATTCGCTCCAAAGGCATAGAGCAGAGCGGCTCGCTTTGCTTGTAAGCGTAAAGCAGATCGAGCAATGTAGATTCGCTATCGGCTTGATAGATAAACGGGTGATAAACGCCCAAATAGTCGTGTTTCGCGTTAAAACGAAAGATTCTCGCCTCAATCTTCATACGCCGCCCTCGCAAGTTTTTTAACGTATTATATCTATAAATAATGAAACGCCGCTCGCGAAAGTAGCAAGGCGCTGTGGAGGAGCATAAGGCGCGAAGGAAGGCGGGAATCCAAAAGGATTAAATGAAATACCGAACGCTTAGCATTTTCAGCAACTCCAACAACCGCCGTCATTCCCGCGACGAAGCGATAGCCCCGCTTTTGGGGGCGTAAATCGCGGAGGAAGGCGGGAATCCAAACACGGCGAAGCCGTGCGTATTTAAGACCTAACAAGATTAAGGGGATCAGCGCTTCGCGCTATTTGGATTCCCGCTTTCCTCCGCGCCTTGCGCTCCTCCGTTCCTTAGCGCCTCGCTACTTTCGCGAGGCATTGGAGCGGGTTCGGCGCTGTTTCGCGCCTCATCGCGGAGGAAGGCGGGAATCCAAACCAAGATTTACGGCATTTAAGTAAGCGATCAGATTATGAAAATACAAAATACGCACGGCTTCCTCCGCGCCTTGCGCTCCTCCATTTCACTTCGGAGCGGGCGCTACGCCGTATTTGGATTCCAGCCTACGCGGGAATGACTGTATATGTAGGCTTTGCTAAACGAACTAAAGGATCGTCGCATTACGAAAACTGCCTTTGCCGAAGCAAAATCAACAAACACGGTCATTCCCGCGACGGAGCAATAGGCTGTCCCCAGCCGTATATTGCGGAGGAAGGCGGGAATCCAAATACGGCGTAGCGCCCGCTCCGAAGTGAAATGGAGGAGCGCAAGGCGCGGAGGAAGCCGTGTGTATTAAGACTTACGAACAATCAAAGGCGATCGCACAATTCGTAGGTTTTTTAATTTGGATTCCCGCCTACGCGGAAATGACCGCATTTGTAGGATTTGTTAAATAAACGAAAGGATCGACATATTGTTGAAGCCGTCTTTAACGCGACAAAACCAACAAGCGCCGGACGGAGCGATAGCTTCCGCAGGAAGCGTCCATCGCGAAGGAAGGCGGGAATCCAAATTAAAAACCGCCGCATTTCAAAAACCTTCTTTTTAACGCGACAAAACCAACAAGCGCCGTCATTCCCGCGAAGGCGGGAATCCAAAAAGATCAAACGGTATGCCAAAAACTTACGCATTTATCAGACAGCCGTCGTGTGCAGTCATTCCCGCGACGGAGCGATAGGCTGTCCCCAGCCGTATATTGCGGAGGAAGGCGGGAATCCAAACCAAGACTTACGGTATTTAAGTAAGCGATCAGATTATGAAAATACAAAATACGCACGGCTTCCTCCGCGCCTTGCGCTCCTCCGTTCCACTACGGAGCGGGCGCTACGCCGTATTTGGATTCCAGCCTTCCTCCGCGATGGACGCTTCCTGCGGAAGCTATCGCTCCGTCGCGGGAATGACTAAGAAAGGAAGCGAGAATAACAAATAAGGCGATCCGTCGTATAAATAGCGCGATCGGTTTAGCTTTACGCCAAACCGATCGCGAGAAAAGAAAACCTGCGCCGTA
>JAISRI010000019.1 GCA_031273735.1 Helicobacteraceae bacterium | reverse complement strand
TTCAAATCCTCTCTAGCGCTAAGAGAGGGCAGATTTGTGGGACTTGCTTTGGACGAGGTGAACGAACCAGATAAGACAAAAACGAGGATCGAAACGTGGATAAAAACGATCGACGACGCATTCAGTTAAAAAAAGGTAATGCAATCGTAGATTTAGGGCAATTGCGAAAACGTTCTTTCTTAAAACTCCCAAATACGGCTAAAACGTCTTAGCGTGAAAAAGGTAAAATAACGGCGATGAGAGCGTTTACAAGAAATTATTTAGCCCCGATTGCGATCTACGCTATTTTTAGCGCGATCGGTCTTGCGCTGATCAGTTTGTTTTTACATATAAACCTTTTTGACGGCGTAGTTTTGTATTATAGCCGCTTGCTTTTATATGTCGTAGCCGTTTGTTTGATTAGCGTTTTTGTATCGGCGTTTTTTATGAAGGAATTATCCGTCGCTTTTAGAAACGCCATTGTTGCCGCGATCGTTATTCAAGTTTGCGTTTGCGCCGCGTTTGTTACGATCGCGCCTACAAATATTGATCGCTCTTTTTCGGTTTTTTTTCTATCGGAAATGTATGAAAACGAAGGCAAAGAGTATTCGACGCAAGAGCTAGAATCGTTATTTGTCGATCGCTACGTGTTAATCGGCGGCGTTACGCGCAGAATCAACGAACAGATCAGTTTGGGTAATATCGTTCAAACGGGGGGGGGGGGGAGCAACGGCGGTAGCTACTTTCTTACTCCTAAAGGCAAAAGACTTGTAGAAACTATGCGTCTGATCGAAAAAATCTATCCCGTCGATAGCAAAGTCCAACTCTACCCTAAAGAGATCGAGAGGTGAGTGGCGGGCGTTTTTACGTTTGCGCGTCCGTCGTAAGCAGACGGCGAGGGTGGGCGTGATCGTTGGGAATTAAAGAGCGAGAGATCGATTGTATGGTTTTGGCGTTTGAACGCTAATCATCCGCAAAAACGCCGTTTAGCTTTTTGCCGCTATAATCCGCGTTTCGCAAGAACATAAGCAAAGTTGGAATATGAAAACGTTAGTTACGGGCGGATCGGGTTATTTCGGTTCGTGTTTGGTTGAAAAATTATTAGTTCGCGGCTACGAAGTTAGATCGCTAGATATTAACGATGCGGACGATCGCCCAAAAGAAGTAAAGTTTATCAAAGCGGATATTAGAGATTTTGGGGCGGTAAAAAGAGCCTGCGAAGACGTAGATATCGTTTTGCACAACGTAGCGCAAGTGCCGCTAGCGAAAGATCGCGACTTATTCGAGTCCGTCAATATCGGAGGAATGCAAGCGCTTCTTGAAGCGTGCCGCGAAACGTCGGTGAAAAAAGTCGTATATACCTCCTCTTCCGCCGTTTTTGGCGTTCCAAAAGAGTTGCCAATCACAGAAAGCACGCCGCCCTGCCCCGCCGAAAGTTACGGACGCGCAAAGTTTGAAGCCGAAAAACTATGTCATAAATATGCGGCGGAAGGCTTAGATATTGCGATCGTCCGCCCTCGCACCATACTTGGACACGGACGGCTTGGCATATTTACGATTCTTTTTGAATGGGTTAGCGAAGGCAGAAAAATACCCGTTTTAGGCAAAGGCGACAATGTTTATCAATTTGTGCATAGCGACGATCTAGCCGAAGTTTGTATTCGCGCCGCCGAACTACCGAGAGAGAGAGAGAGAGAGAGAGAGAGAGAGAGAGAGAAGCGGCTACGCCGCAAATCTACAACTGCGGCGCGGAAAAATACGCAACGATGCGCGAAATGCTGCAAACGCTTTGCGATCACGCCGCTACGGGCGCAAAAGTCCGCTCTTTGCCGATGGGGCTTGCCGTATGCGGTATGAAGATCACAAGCAAAGTTGGTCTTTCGCCGCTTGGCGATTATCACTCTTTAATGTATGGACGATCGATGTATTTCGATACCTCAAAAATTCGCGACGAACTTGGCTATGTAGCGAAATACTCCAACGACGAGATGATCTGCGAAAGTTACGATTGGTATATAGCCAACAGAGACAAACTCAAGTATGCCGATCAAGGCGCGAGCGCTCACCGATCGGCGGTCAAACAAGGTATATTAAAACTCGTCAAACTCTTTTCGTAACCCGCCAATATTCAAAAACAAAAAATCTTCTTTTTAGTAACGCTTTTCTAGCGGAGAAATCCGCTTTTCTTATTACCTTTTTATTCGCGTTTTTTCCGCGTTTTATATTAACGCTTTTTTACGCGCAAAAACTTCCAATTCTTAACGCGCTATACCCTACTTTCAACCAACATAAAAGGAGCAACATATGAAGACGTTAGTTACGGGCGGATCGGGCTATTTCGGTTCGCATTTGATCAAAAAGTTATTAGATCGCGGCTATGAAGTTAGATCGCTAGATATTAACGATGCGGACGATCGTCCTAGCAAAGCGGAGTTTATCAAAGCGGATATTCGCGATTTTGAGGCGGTAAAAAGAGCCTGCGAGGGCGTGGATTTTGTTTTTCATACCGTCGCGCAAGTGCCGCTTGCCAACGATCCCGATCTGTTTTTATCGGTCAATCTAGGCGGAACCGAAACGCTTTTGAAAGCCTCTCTTGAAAGCCGAATTAAAGCGGTTGTTCATGTATCTACAAGCGCGGTATTTAGCGTCCCGATCGATATGCCTATAACCGACGATACTCCCGTAAATCCTATGGAGCCTTACGGCAAAGCGAAACTGCAAGGCGAAAAACTATGTTTTGAATACGCAAACAAAGGTTTAAATATTAGCGTCGTTCGCCCGCGCACAATTATCGGTGGAGAAAGCCGTTTGGGGATTTTTCAGATATTGTTCGAGTGGGTTAGCGAAGGCAAAAAGATTCCCGTTTTTGACAAGGGAGATTATCTATATCAATTCGTTCACAGCGACGATCTAGCCGAAGTTTGCATTCGCTCCGCCGAAAAGTCGCCTAAAACGGATCAAAAAACGCCGAGAATCTATAACTGCGGCGCGGAAAAATACGCAACGATGCGCGAAATGCTGCAAACGCTTTGCGATCACGCCGCTACGGGCGCGAAAGTCAGAAGCGTGCCTATGAAACCGGCGATGTTGGCAATGAAAATCGCCAATCGATTAGGATTATCGCCATTAACCGATTGGCATTGGCTTGCATACGGACACCCGTTTTATTTCGATACTTCAAAAATACGCAAAGAGCTTGGCTATACCGCTAAATATTCCAACGACGAGATGATATGTGAAAGCTACGATTGGTATATCGCTAATAAAGACAAACTTAAAGTGATGGGACAAGGCGCGAGCGCTCACCGATCGGCGGTCAAACAAGGTATATTAAAACTCGTTAAATGGCTGTCATAGAGCAAATCTTGTCGTAACCGTTAAATGCGCTTGTTAAAATATCTTTGTTTTTGCGCTAAGAAATTATACGCGCTTGATCGCCGCCCTATTTTTGGCTAAAATAAAGTCTGACTTTAGATTAGCGAGAAAATATGTATATCAAACGGACGATCGAAGCGGCGCTTAAGAAGGTTTCAGGGTTTTTCCCCATAACTATGGTAACCGGACCAAGGCAGGTTGGAAAAACGACCGTTTTGCAAAATTGCGATCCCAAAAGAGAGTTTATCTCTTTGGATAATCTCAACATAAGGCAGTTAGCCAAAAGCGATCCATTGGCGTTTTTGCGTCGCTTCAAAGCGCCGATACTCATCGACGAAATCCAATACGCGCCGGAACTTTTGCCGCATATTAAAGAGATCGTTGATCGCGAGCAAAAAGCGGGTTTGTATTGGATTACGGGCTCTCAACAGTTTAACTTAATGCGAAATGTTACCGAGAGTTTAGCGGGGCGCGTAGGTATTTTAAAACTGCAAGGGCTAAGCCAAAGCGAAAAACAAGATCGCCCATATACGTCGCCCTTTTTGCCCTCCGTTGATCTGTTACGGGAAAGAGCTAAAATCAATGCCGATACATCGGAGATATATAAAACGATCTGGCTTGGATCGTTTCCTAAACTATTTACTGGAGGAAACGAGTATTGGGAGATTTTTTATAGCTCGTATTTGAATACTTATATCGAGCGGGATATTAGCGATTTTAAGCTTGTTAGCTCCGCGCTTGATTTTACTAGATTTATGCAATCGCTCGCGGCTAGAACGGCGCAACTATTAAATTACGCGGATCTAGCCAAAGATGTGGGCGTTTCGCAACCTACGATCAAATCGTGGATCTCTATATTGCAAAGTTGCGGCGTGATCTATCTATTACCGCCATATTCAAACAATCTTACAAACAGGGCGATCAAAACGCCTAAAGTCTATTTTCTCGACACGGGTTTAGCCTGCTATCTGACAAAATGGAACTTTTGGCAAACTCTTGAAGCGGGCGCTATGAGCGGCGCGATCTTTGAAACTTACGTTGTTAGCGAGATTCTTAAAAGCTATTGGCATAACGGCAAAAATCTGAGCGCCTATTTTTATAGAAATAAAGATTCAAAAGAGAACGAAATCGATATGATTTTAGAGGAAAACGGCGCGATCTATCCGATCGAAATTAAGCGCAAAACCAATCCTACCAACCGCGACGCTAAATCTTTCGCTCTTTTACGCAAAATTAACAAAAACGTTAAAACGAGCGTAATAATTTGCAATGCGCCGACATATCTGCCAATCGGAGAGGATATATACGCTATGCCCATTAGCTATATTTGAATCGCTTTTAGCGTTTATTTTTGACTAATTTTTCGCGCTCTTTAGGTTCGTTCATCAACCATTCTATACTGCGGCGCATTCCTTCGCGCAGATCGATTTGCGGTTCGTAACCAAGCTCTTTTTGCGCTTTTTCGATCGAGCAGGCGATAGTCTGATTCATCTCTGAAAGCACGTGGATTTTTTGCTGATATAACCCGACGCTTTGCAAAGCGCGATCGGCTACGCGAGCAAAATCGGCGATAAACGACGGTAAACGAAGCCTTTTATGCGCGCATTTGATCGCAAACTCTTTTTCCAAAACCTCTTCGATCGTATCGATAATTTCATTCATTTCATATGGGCGCTTATCAGCGATCCAATATGTCTTCCCCGCCGCTTTTTTAACGCTTCCAGCAAGCGTCATTCCAAGCGCTAAATTATCGATATAACTCATCGATCGACGGTTATGCCCTTTGCCTAAAATAGGCGCTTTGCCGTCGCGTACCATCGTAAAAAATTCGGTCTGTCTAGGCGGCTGAAAAGGTCCGTAAAACCATGGAGCGCGAATTATTACGCTCTCTAGTTTGCTTAGCGCCGATTTTTTTGCGATCGTCTCTTCCATTAACATTTTTGAGCGCCCGTAACCCATATATGGATTAAACGGCGAATTTTCGTCAAAAAGATGATCGGGGTGCGGATTGCAACCAATCGGCGAATTAGACGACATAATAACGATCCGTTTTAACTTAGCGCTTTCGGCGCTATCCCATACGGCGATCGTTCCGCCCGTATTTATTAGCTTAAACTCCGAAACTTTGCGCGGATGAATAACGCCTACGCAGTGATAACAAACCGCGCCTTTCGCGCCGTCAAAAAACTTTTCTAACGACGATTTATCGGTTACGTTTCCATAAACAATTTCGCAATCGGGCGCGATCGCAAGCAGTTGTTCTACGTTTTGCCCTTCTAAAACTAAAGCGCGAATCTTTTCGCTTTTTTCCGTTAATTTTTTAACCAAACCAAGTCCTAACCAGCCGTTAGCTCCCGTAACCAAAACCATTCTATTGCTCCTTCAAAAATTTAGCGATATTTCTCCTTACGAGCGAAAGCAAAACTCCTTGCGGATTAACGCCCGGCGCGCTGGGCAAAATACTTGCGTCGCTAATAAAGAGATTTTTTGCGCTTTTTAACGCTCCCCATTGATCAATAAAATCAATCATAGACGAAGTTAAATGTATAGTCATTAACGCGCTCTGTTTTACGGGTAATATATCTGGGATTTTATCGATGTCTGCGCGTTCTGTTAGCGGTTTTATTCCGCCTATTGTAGGATAAAGCGCGTCGGCTCCCGCCGCAAATAAAACTTCGCACAACTTTTTAAGCGCGATCGAAAGGTTTTTCAGATCGTTTCGCGTTAATGAGATCGAGACAAAAGCGTCGCCGAAAAATGGTAATTTTCTAACGGCGCCGCGAGCTTCTGGAACGATCATAGCATAGTATGAAGCAAGATGTTTCCAATCGCCGCGAACCAAACTTAATCCGTCCGAAACGCCTAACATAGAGGTAGATAAATAATGCGGAGAGCTGATCGAGCAACCCATACTGATATTTTCAAACTCTTTAATCTGATGAACGGGTACGCCCATATCGCGGCTATTAACGTCTTGCGGAAAATGAGCGATCGCTTTGATCGTAGGGTGCATATGCAGAGTTTTTGAAGCGCCGATCAGGGCGCTTTTTTGCAATAGTAACGGCGTTTGAATCGCGCCGCACGCTAGAAAAAGATTTTTGCAACCGATCGCTTGATTGTTATTTAATTTCACTAGCCAGCCGTCGCCATTTTTTTGAACGCGAATCGCCTTAGCGCCCGATAAAACTTTTGCGCCCGCCGCGATCGCGCGAGGGATATAAGTTTTGCTCGCCGTTTGCCGTTCGTCTTTTTTATAGTCGTGCCAACGAGGAGTTTCTACGCATTTCCACCCTAAAGCGTCCGCGCCCTCTTTTAATTTTAGCGAAGTGATCGGCAATGTGCGAGGCATAAGAGAGACGCAAATATCCTTTTCGATAATCTCGGCGTGTTTTTCCAGTCCGTCAAGCTCACAACCATACTCTTTCTGCCAACGATCTTTGATCGCCTCAGGCAGACGATAATATAGTCCGCTATTGATCTCGCTTCCTCCGCCAAGCGTCGCGCCTTCCACGTATTGGACTCGCGGCTTGCCAAACGCCATAGTAATCCCGCCGTTGCGATAGCGTAATTTCATTTCGTCAAGCGAAAAAGGTTCGATCTGGTTTTTGTCGAACGCCTCTCCCTCTTCAAATATCAGAACTTCGCGTTTCGCTTCGGCTAATAAACAAGCCGCGATCGCGCCGCCCGGACCGCTTCCAACGACGATATTTTCAAAAAGCGCGTTTTTCATATTAAGCTCCCGTCGTCTTTTATAATCGCACAGATATAAAACGCCGTAAGAGTTTTGAAGGCTAAAATAAACTCCGGCGCGACAAAAGGAATCTTAAGCCACAACGCAATAACTCTGGCGCGATTTTCAGGGCTTAATCTATGCAGTCTGCAACCGCTTGTTAATATACTAAAAATGCTAATAGCGAACGAAAGCAGACAAAAAGCAAAGCGCAAATAATCTGGCATAGCGCCAATCTGCTCGGATACAAATCTGCCGCAAGCAATCTTTTGCGAATCGCAATAGTTTCCGTTTGAAAGCTCGTCAAACAAACTATAACTAATTGCCGAAGCGGTATGCTCTAGTATTTTCATAATCTTAGCTCCTTGAGACGCAGATAACGCCGATACAGATCAGCGCAATACCGATAATTCTTAACGCCGTAATTTGCTCGTGAAAGATAAAATACGAACAGATTGTAACAAAAACAAAACCCAATGAAAAAAAGGCGTATGCAAAGCCAACTTCAAACTTAGATAGAGCCATAATCCAAAAGATAAAACTAAGCGCAAAAGAGATCGCGCCAAGCCATAACTTAAGATTAGCAATCACAGCTGGAAAGGCATTGATTAGCTCCGCAGTTGTAGCTACAGAGCCGATCGTCATCATAGCCGATCGCAATAATAACTGCGCTGCAACGTTAAAAAATAGACTTGCGAAAATGAGCCAAATATCTTTCATTTTTTTTTCCTTATTTCATATAGAGCAAAAACGCAAACGAGGCGACCCAACAAAGAATGGATAGTTGCAAAGGGCGATCGCTTAACAAAACTAACGACGGATCGCCGCTATTTTCCTCGACAAAACACAGTTGCATATAGCGCAAAACGCCGTATAACACAAAAACGCCTGTCATATAGACGTTTTGCGAACCGATCCGTTCGATCGTAATCGGCGAGATCGACCACAAAATATACGCCAATATTACCACGCCCGCGCTTAAAACCATCGCGTTATCCACAAATTGCAGATTGTAGTTATCGAGATTTTTGCGAGTTTTAGCGCCCGTGCGCGTCAAAATCAATAACTCGTCGCGCCGCTTTGCAAACGCTAGAAATAACGCTAAAAGAAACGTCATAACGATAATCCAATGCGACGACGGCGCGACGACGATAATCGAGCCTATTTGCAAACGAATAATAAAACCTATAGCAATAACAATTATATCTATTACGGCGATATGTTTTAGTTTTATCGTATAAGCGACGTTCAAAACGACGTAAAACGCCAAAACGATAAACGCTTCTAGCGACAAATAAAGCATAGCGCCGCAACCTAAAAACGTCAAAAGCGCCGATAGAAAAACGGCGGATTTTTTTGCGATCTTTCCGCTGGCGATCGGGCGAAATCTTTTCTTTTTATGTAGTCGATCTTCGGGCGCGTCGCGTATATCGTTAAAAACATAAACGCCGCTGGCGCATAGGCTAAACGCCGCGAACGCAATCGCGCAGGTTAATATAACGTTTATATCGTTTAGCTTAAACATAAAAAACGCGGGCAAAAAGATAAAGAAGTTTTTAACCCACTGACGCGGACGCATAAGCGTTAAATATGCGTTCATGTAAAAATCGATAACTTATTTTCGCATAGCTTTTGCGCCGAGCGATCTCTAAAAGTTTGATTGGCGCTCATAGCAAAGCCGTTAGCGGATTGATTAAAGTAGGCGTAAAATAGCGGTAAAGATACGAACTTTGAGGTATTAGCGGCGTAGCCGCTTCTCTCTCTCTCTCTCTCTCTCTCTCTCTCTCTCGGTAGCCGCCTAAAATCCCTTTATCGATCGCTTTTTTATAAAGCTTTTCTATGCGGCAAAGAACGTATTCGCGCTTTATATTCGGGGCGTTAAACAAACGTAAATAATCGCCTTCAAAAATTAGTTCGTTCATAAAACGCGCTCTTTTACGGTCATTTTATTCCTTGACGATCATTAAGATTTAGCTCCCGCGAATTCCAAATGCAAATGCCGCATTAGATCTTTTATCGTTTGCAATTCTATTTTTGCGATAAAATTTCCAAACTCTTCGGGGTCGTTTTTTTCTAAAACACGGTAATAGTCGCTTCGTTTAATTAACGGAATGGAGACGGGAAACAATTTATCTTGATATAAAAACGTATTCATAACTAGCCTCGATACTCTGCCGTTGCCGTCCGTAAAAGGGTGTATATTTACCAACCGCCTATGCGCTTCGGCGGCAAACATTACGGGGTGAAGCGCGTTTCTATTTTTATCGAGCCATTGCGCGTATTTTTCCATCTCGGCGGGAACATCTTTTGCCTTTGGCAACTTCTTAGCGCTTGCGCTGATTATTACTTCAATATTTCTATATTCGCCCGAACCGATAAAATTCGGTATATTCGCGCTAAATAAATTATGGCAGCGCAATATATCTTTTTGCGTTATCTCTCTTTGTTTGATTAACGAAAACATATAATCGTAAGCCTTGCCGTAACCTTCGATTTCGTGAAACTCTTTTAGCGGTCGTCCGCCGATAGTTATACCGTCTTCAAGAATAACTTTTGTTTCTTCTAGCGTGTGGGTATTGCCTTCGATCGCATTAGAAGAATAAGCTGTTTCTATCTTAAAAAATTGATTGATCTGTCGTAGATAAACGCCTTCAAAAGGTCGTATATCATTGATAACTTTAATCCTCTCGTCAATCTCTTTTAGTTCGTTCATAAAACGCGCTCTTTTACGGTCATTTTTATTCCTTGACGATCGCTTATTATAGTCAAATATTCGTTTTTCAGAGCGACATAGCGTTTTGCGCTTGCGTAAAGCTCGCTAACCTCGTCGTCGTTTAACGTTCTAACAGCTTTTGCGGGAGCGCCTAAAATTAGCGAACGAGGCGGAAAAATCTTGCCCTGCGTTACAAGCGCGCCCGCTCCCACGATCGACTCCGCGCCGATCTTCGCTCCGTCTAATACGATCGCGCCCATTCCGATCAGGCAGGCGTTATCCACGAAACACCCGTGTAAAACGGCGCGGTGTCCAATCGTAACGTCGTCGCCTACGATCGAGGCATATCCGTCGCTTTCGTCCGCTTTTTTGCAGTGAGTTACGTGAATGATCGCGCCGTCTTGAACGTTCGTTCGCGCTCCAATCTTGACCCAATGCACGTCCGCTCGAATAACCGCGCCAAACCAAACGGAACTATCGTCGCCGATTACGACGCGCCCGATCGTATCCGCGCTTGAAGCGATAAAAACGCTCTTGCCGATCGACGGAGACCAGCCGCTAAAAGAGGCGATCAAATTAAACCTCCGCCTTTTTCAAAAACTCCTCGATCGCAGGGGCGATTTTGTTGTGTGATTCTCCGTCTTTATGCAAACGATCGACAATCGCTTCCAAAATGCTCTGCGCGTCGTAGCCGTTTTCGTTTCTCGGCGCGTAAATCCCGTCCGATCTTAGCTCTTTCGCCTGCTTGCCGTCATTTTGTTGCAAGCGCAAAACCGCGATCAAAAGCCTTGCGATTTCAGGATCGTCGATAGGCGTCATCAGCTCGATCCTGCGAGTAAGGTTGCGCGGCATCCAATCGGCGCTACTAAAAAATACCTGCGGCTCGCTATGCTTAAAGTATAAAATCCGTCCGTGTTCGAGAAACTTGCCCACGATCGACGCGACGCGGATATTTTCGCTCACGCCTTTTACGCCCGGTAGCAGGCAACAAATCCCGCGAACGATCAGAAAGATTCTTACGCCCGCTTGCGAGGCGCGATATAAAGCGGCGATCACATCTTTATCGACAAGCGAATTAACTTTAGCGATTATCTCGCCCTCGCCTTTCATCTTGGTTTCGGCGGCGATCAGCTCTAAAAGGCGCGGTTTGATCTGCGTAGGCGCCATCGCCAAACTATGCAACTCGGTATTTTTGGCAAAACCAGTGATGTGGTGAAAAAACCGCACCGCGTCTTCGCCGATCTTTTGACTTGCGGTGAAAAAGCTAACGTCCGTGTAAATCCTAGCCGTGCCAGAGTTATAGTTACCGGTGGAAAGATGGACAAAATGTTTAAGATCGCCGTTTGGTTCGCGACGTATAATATGCGCAATTTTCGCGTGGATTTTTAGCCCTACCACGCCATAGATCACGTGCGCGCCCGCGTTTTCCAAAGCACGCGCCCATTTTAGGTTGTTCTCCTCGTCAAAGCGCGCCTTTAACTCTACGACCGCCGTTACCATTTTGCCCGCTTCCGCCGCCTCGATCAGCGCTCTTACGATCGGGCTATTTGCGCCGACGCGGTATAGCGTCATACGGATCGACAGCACATTTGGATCGTTCGCCGCTTCCGATATAAACCGCTCGATCGGATTAAAACTCTCGAAAGGTAGCAAAACAATCGCGTCCTGTTTATCGATCACGCTGGCAATCGGCTCTTTCGTATCGAATGGCGGCAGATTGCGCGGCGGCTGGGTATCTAAAAGAAGATGCGTCCAGCGTTTAGAGCCGATCAGTTGCCAATACGCGCCAAGATTTAGCGGCGTGGTTCTAGAGTAAATATCGTTTGGGCTAACTTTAAGGTGCGTCGTCAAAAACGCCAACAGATCGGGATCGCAATTAGAGGCGATCTCAAGGCGAACAATCTCGCCCTTTTGCCTTAGCCGCAGCCCCTCTTCCAAAACGTCCAAAAAATCGTCGGCTTCTTCTTCCTCGATCGAAATATCGGCGTTGCGCGTTACCCTAAACGGCGCGTGGCTAATAGGCGTAAAACCCGGAAACATATCTTCTATATGGTGATAGACGATCGACTCGATAGGCGTAAAGGTTACGGAGTCGATCTCCACAAAGCGCGGCAGGACGCGGGGCAGACGGATGAGCCCGTATCTAATCGGCTCGGTTTCGCTCGCCTCTAACTTGACCGCCATAGCGAAGCTAAGGTTATTTAAGTGCGGAAAGGGGTGCGTCGCATCGACCGCGATCGGAATCACTACGGGATAGATATGGCTCTCAAAATAGGCGTTTGCCTTGCGCTTTTGTTGCGCGTTCAGATCGCCGTAGCTTTTAATCTTGATCCCGTTTTTTTCCAAGATCGAGAATAATTCGGCGATCCTTTTTTCTAAGATCGGTACCTCTTTGGAAACGTAATCGCGAATCAGCGTGAGCTGCTCGTAAGCGCTTAATCCGTCGGGACTACCCGGACTAACGCGGGCTTTTTCCATCACTTTTAGCCCCGCGACGCGAATCATATAAAACTCGTCGAGGTTCGTGCCGTAAATGGCGACGTATTTAAGCTGCTCCAGCGGCGGATTGCGCGGGTTGGAAGCCTCTTCTAAAACCCGCGTATTGAAGCGAAGCCAGCTAAGTTCGCGGTTGATAAAATGTTGCGGTTGCAAATGGCGCGTCATCTATTAAACCTTGTGAAATTGCTATAGTTTGATAGCATTCTAGCTTTATTGCGTTGAAATAGGATAAATTATTGGAAGTTAATTGGCAACTCGCGTTAGCGGGCTTGGGTATGTTTTTGTTTGGAATGTCGTTGATAGAAAGCGCGATCAAAACGGCGGCGGGCGCGCATTTCAAAACTATGCTTAAAAAAGTCGTCGTTACCACGCCCAAATCGTTGGCGACGGGAGTTATTAGCGCCGCCGTTTTGCAAAGCTCCACTCTCGTTTCGTTGATGACGTTAGCCTTTGTCGGCGCGGGTATGATGAGCCTGCTTGGCGGCGTGGGCGTAGTATTTGGCGCTAATTTTGGTAGCGTCGCCACAAGCTGGATCGTCACTTTGCTTGGCTTTAAGTTTAGCGTTTCTAGTATCGCTACGCCTATGATCGGCGTTTCGGGCTTGGCGCTACTTTTAACGGGAAGCAAAAAGAAACTACGCGCTTTTTTTACCTTGACTATGGGTTTCGGACTTCTATTTTACGGGCTTGATCTGCTTAAAGATAGTATGGAGAGTTTGGCAAACGCCGTAGATATAAGCCAATATCACAGCTACGGCGCGTTTGCGTATGTCGCGATCGGCTTTGTTCTAACGATCGTTCTTAATTCGAGCGCGGCGAGTATGGCGATCTTTTTGGCGGCGATCGGCGCGGGCGTGATCGATTTTAACATTGCCGCCGCGCTTACGATCGGCGCGAACGTCGGCACTACGGGAACGATCCTCTTGCTTGCCGTCGTCGGATCGTCGGATACGAAACGGCTTGCGGCGGCGCACGTAATGTTTAACGTTGGAACCGCAGTTTTGATCTTTTTGCTTTTAACGCCGATCGGCTATCTGATTATGGATATATTCGGGCTTAAAAACGATCTTGTTCTAGCGCTAACCATCTTCCATACAATTTTTAACGCGACGGGCTTAATTATTTTCGGTTTTCTTACGCGGCGAATAGCCTTATTTTTATCAAAACGTTTCGCCAAAAACGAAGCGAAAATCACGCGCCATATCGGATCGATCTCTCCGCAGATGGCGGAGGTCGGAGCGGAAGCTCTTAAAAACGAAGCGGGACATCTTTTAGAAGAGGCGCTTAATTTTTCTCTTAATATGCTCAATCTCTCGCCAAGAGAGATTTTCTTGCGTAAACGCAAAATTACCGCCGTCGTCTATTCGCACCCGCATATTATCGAATACGACGTCGATTCCAACTACGAGAGGTTAAAAAAGATCGAAGCGGCGATGTTAGAATATTCGACCAAAATCGGCGAACGATCGCCTGAAGACGAAACGCTCCTTAACCGATCGCTCGCGGCGGCTAGAGAGGCGACCTACGCGGCGAAACTTTTCAAAGATATTAAACGCAACTTAGACGAGTTTGCCGCCAGCGACGACGATTTTATGCTCGATCACTACAATCAAGCGCGAATAAGAGTGGCGCGGCTAGTTAAATATCTGCATCTGTCTATGCGATCGGACGGCGAAAATGAAAAAAGTTTATCCGCTAAACTTTTCAATATATTAACGGAGATTCAAAACGAGGATCGCAACACGTTAAACACAATGACAAAAGCGATCAAAAGCGGCGATATAGAACAGTCCGTTTCGCCCACTTTTATATCGATTAACCGCGCCGTAGTCAATGCGAGTAAATCGTTAGTGGAGTGCGCACAACTGCTCTATCTATCGATAAAGATCGAAGACGTGGGCGACGAAAAAATAGAAAGCTCCGAAGATGAAGAAGAGTAAAGCGCACAAATATCGCTATCATATTTTTGGTATTATTTGGCTTTTACGTTTTTTGGCTTTATTATCGATTAAAAACGCTAGAAGATTGGGCGTTTTTGTCGCCGCGATAGGTTGGTTTTTTTCTACAATCCATAAAAAAGTTACGCTTCAAAATCTTGAAATATGTTTTCCAAATCTAAACGTTAAAGAACGCAAAAAATTAGCTAGAAAAAGTTTAATAGAATCGGCTAAAACCGCCGCCGAAATGGGCGCTTTGGCTCTGTGGGATCATAAGCGCTGTTTAGAGCTTGTCGAAGCGGTGGAAAACGAGGCGCTTTTAGACGAGGCGATCGCCGCTAAAAAAGGGGTGATTTTGCTTGCGCCGCATCTTGGAAATTGGGAGATGATGAGGCATTTTTTAGCCTCGAAATCAACCTTTATCGCGCTATATGATCCGCCAAAAATCGCCGAGCTAGAGCCGCTAATGATAAAAATGCGCGACAAAGTTGGAATGATCTCCGCGCCCGCAAATCAGCGCGGAATCGCAAAACTTTTCAGAGAGCTTGGAAAAGGCGCGGTTACGGCAATCTTACCCGATACTCAACCATCTAAAAAAGCGGGCGGGATTTTCGCGCCGTTTTTTGGGATCGAAGCACTTACGCCGACATTTTTGCAAAAGGCGGCGCAAAAAACGGGCGCGAGCGTAATATGCGGCGCGGCGTTGCGATCGCCAAAGGGTTTTAGGCTTTGCTTTCTCGAAGCCGATCCAAAAATCTACGATTCCGACGAGCGAACCGCCGCAACCGCTCTTAATCGCTCGATTGAAACCTGTATTCGCCTCGATTTATCTCAATATGTCTGGGAATACAAGCGTTTTCGTTCGCGACCGTTACCCCCCCCCCCCCCCCCCCCGCTCTTTAGATCGTCGCGTTGGCTAAACCTTGTATTTTGTCGTCGTTAAAAGGAAGCTTGCTAAAACAGGATCTCGTCGTTGGCGCTCGGAGAGTTTTGAACCTCTTTTGGCGGTTTGCTAATTTCGGTAAATATCTCTTTACGCTTGTCGCCTAGCGCCATTTCGCGCACTCCGGCGGGAACGTCGAAGCGGCGTTTTCGTTCCGGTCGTATGCCGTTTAACTCTTTGTAGTAATCCGCGAAAACCGCCGCGCTAAAACCGCCGCCCGTCGCCGACGCTCCCATTGGCGAATCGTCGTCGTTGCCAAACCATATAATCGTTTGCGTATCGGGCGAAATACCCACAAACCACGCGTCGCGGGAGTCGTTGGTAGTCCCCGTTTTGCCCGCAATCTCAATCCCTGTTACTCTCGCCCTTCTGCCCGTGCCGCGACGAACCGCGTCTTGCAAAACGTTGATCATCAGATACGCCTGCTCTGGTTTTGTAACGACGGTGGAGTTAATCTCAAACTCGCGCTTTTCGCCGAAGCGATCGACGACGTCGCTCGCCGCGCGCGCCTTGATCCGTTCGCCGTAGTTCGAGATAACCGTGTAGTATTCGGAAAACTCCACAAGGTTAAGATCGTGCGCGCCCAAAGCAAACGACATATCGTGCGCTAAAGGTTTTGGCAGATAAGCGTTTACCTGATCAAAAAGTATATTTATACCAATCGAGTCGATCAGATTGATCGTCGCGAGATTGCGCGAATTAACGACGGCGTCGCGCGCGGTCATAATCCCCACAACGTTGTTTTCGTAGTTTGTCGGACGCCAAATCTTCTCCTCTTCGTCCTCTCCAGAAGCGTATCTGTAAGTGCGCGAAATATCGGCGATTCTACTCGCGGGCGAATAACCCAAATCGAAAGCGGCGAGATAGATAAAGGGCTTAAAAGCGCTTCCTAGCTGCCTTCTTGCCTGAAAAGCGCGGTTAAAAACGCTCTTTTGATAATCCACGCCGCCTACGATCGCCAATAGATCGCCCGTTTGCGGTTCGATCGTTAACAACGCGCCGTTTAACTGCGCGAGTTTAGCGCCTAGAGCTTCTTCGTTAATATCCCAATTTGAATAGTTGTTTTCCGCGTTGGGCGTAATTTTTGTCATCAGAGCCGCCTGAGATTTCCAGATCTCCGCTATTTCGCCTTTAAGTTTCGCCGTGTCTTCTGGCGTTCTATTCGGATCGCGGGCGGAACTAAGTTTAAGCAATTCGTTGTAGCGCTTCGCTTCGTTGCGGTAGTAGCTTTCGATTCGATTGACGTTCGCCTGATAGCCCCGCGCGAGCGCGCCTTCGGCGGCTTGCTGCATTTCAATATCCAGCGTCGAATGAACGACGTAGCCGCCGCTTTTAAGATCGGGATAGTCGGTTTTAAGCGCGGCGACAATCGCGTCGATCGCGTATGGAGCGCGATTTCGCGTTAGCGTGTCGTTATAAATCTTCGGGACTTCCATAGTCGCCGCCTGATATTCGGCGTCGCTAATCCAGCCAAGATCATACATTCGCTTGATCACCAAGTTTGCCCGCGATAACGCCGCAGAGAAGCGTCTTGTCGGATCGAAATTATTGGGCGATTGCGGAATACCCGCCAAAATAGCGATCTCTTTTAGACTTAACTCGTTAAGCTCTTTGCGAAAATACCCTAGCGAAGCGGTGCGCGCTCCGTAGTAACCGTGTCCGAAAAAGACCGCGTTGACGTAGCGCTCCAAAATCTGCTCTTTGTTTAGAGCAAGCTCGATTCTTGTCGCCACGACGGCTTCTACTATCTTGCGGCTAAGTTTTTTTTCGGAAGTCAAGAGGATATTTTTGACAAGTTGTTGCGTGATTGTGCTTGCTCCCTCGACCGCTTCGCCCGCTCTGATCATCTTATATACGGCGCGGAAGATCGCCTCGAAATTAACGCCGCGATGTTCAAAAAAAGCGGTATCTTCGATAGCCACGATCGCCTCTACAAGCCTTGAAGGAATCTTGTCGAACGGAACGTATATGCGATTTTCGTCGGTAAAAAGATTGGCGATCAATTCGCCGTTACGATCGAAAACCTGCGTCGTCAGCTGCGGATTGTAATAGACTAGCGGATCGGTATTTACCTTCAAACCGCGCGCGATATAAACCGCGCCAAACGATATTGCGGTTACTATGGCGACCAATACCAAAACGCATAGAGCTAAAAGAATCTTTTTTGTTTTTGTCATTTTCTAAACTCCCTATTTTCAAAGCCCGATTCCACGAGTTTTTTGGTTTCTTCGCTCTTTGGGGCGCGTAAAAGTTCGTTTGCCAAACCCGTTTCTATAATTTTGCCCCGATCGATAACCGCAATTTTATCGCAAATCGCCGCTACGCTTGAAAAGTCGTGAGAAACAAAGAGGATTTGCGCTCCCTCTTGCTTGATTTTATTAAGCAAATCGATAATTTCGCCTTTGCTTTTGTAATCCAGCGCGGTCGTCGGCTCGTCAAGCAACAATAGTCGCGGCTGTCCCGCAAGCGCGATCGCGCAGATAACCCGCTGAAGTTGCCCGCCGCTAAGTTCGGCTGGAAAGCGTTCTAGCGCCCATTCGCCAAGTCCCGTTTTCTCCAAATACTCCGCCGCTTTTTTATCTCTAAATTGCGCTTTTATTTTGCTCATAGGACTAAGCGCGGTAAAAGGATTTTGCGGGATAAAAGCGACGCTTTTGCCGCGTTCGATCGCAAACGGCGCGTCAATCGTTTTTTCGACGCTCATAGTTCGCGGAAGCATATCGATCAGAGCCTTAAGCGTTAAACTTTTACCGCTACCGCTTTTGCCCACAAGTCCTAAAGAGGATTCTAACGACAGCGCAATATCTACCAGCGCCTTTTCGCCGAGCGAAACTTTAAGTTTAATTTTAACGTTCATTTAACGCTCTTTTTTTACGTCGTTTATGCCAAGCAAGATAGCAGATCGCAAGAATTGTAACAAAGATCAGCGCCAAAGCGATCGCGCCGTTTAGATATGGCTTAATCATCTCCTCGTTTGCGCCGATAAAATAACCTAAAAGCGTCAAAACGATCATCCATATTCCCGCGCCCAAACCCGTCCAAAAAGCAAATAGCGCGATCGGCATTCTAGCGAGTCCCGCAGGCAAAGAGATATATTGCCTAACTACGGGGATCAAACGACCGCTGAAGGTGGAGATATGCCCGTGCGCTTTGAAATAATTTTCGACCTTTTTCATCGCCTCTTCGGTAAAGAAAACGTAATGCCCGTAGCGAATAAGAGCTTTGCGCCCTAAGGTAACGGCTAAATAGTAGTTAAATAACGATCCCAATAAACTACCCAAAACGCCGCAAAAAATAGCGATATATATATTCATTTCGCCTTTGCTTGCAAGATAACCTGCGGGAATCATAGCTACTTCGCTTGGAAAAGGAAAAAAACTGCTTTCAAGAAACATCATAGCGACGATTCCGATATAACCCATATCAGCGACTAAATCCACGATAAAATTAACGATTTCGCTAAGCACTTATTGATGTTCCCAAAATGTTCTAATCTTTTTAAAATAATCGATCCTATCTGTAATTTTAGTTATTTCATTAGGATAAAACACGTCAAGTTCATCACATAGCGATAGCATCCATTGTTTGCGCGTTATAGTATCCTTAATAACAATGTTATTTGCGTTTGCAATCTGTACTTGCCCCCAACCTAATGCTCCAAGCGTTAGACATGACCAATCGAAACTTTCAATTGGGGCGAAAAGACATTTTTGAAAAGACAGGCGATTTTTTTCAATTGTATATGAAACCATCAATATAACAAAATAATTTCTAAAATCTTTGTAAAATCTGGCAAGCCGTTCGACAGAAGTAATATTTGGCATATTAAATTTTGTGGCTAAGCTGTGAGTTTTGAAATCAATGACGTAATAATATCCTTCTTTGTCTTCAAAAGCATAATCAGCCATTGATCTTCTTGCAAATGAACCGCCATAATTTATCATTGAATTCTCGGGAAAACAATAATGTAACCGTTCCTCAAGGAAACTTTGTATTGCGTCGCCAACAGCTCTTGGACTATTAAGCGTATTTTTATTCATTAAATCTACATTATTAAGCAAACTTAAAACCTTTTGCTCAATATACTGACGACTATCGCTTAAAAATAACGAGCTCATATATCTACTTTCAACGCAAATAAATCGTTCTGTTTTACAGCAGGTTTTACTTTAGCGCTTTTCTGAAACGTCAAAGAGTTACGTTCCCAAAAAACGCCGTCGCTATAACCTTGTATAGAAGTATCTATATTGGAGTTTAATAAGCGCTTTTGCGCCCATAGACAATAGGTTTCGTTTAGCTCTATTCCAACAAAACTACGACCGAGTTTTTTGGCTACGACGGCAGAGGTTCCAGAGCCAAGAAACGGGTCGAAAACGACGCCGTTTTTAGGGCAACTCGCCAAAATCAGTTTCGCTATTAGCTTTTCAGGTTTTTGGGTTGGATGATCGGTGTTTTCGCTCATCGACCAATAGGGTACAGTTATATCGTCCCAAAAGTTGCTAGGATAGGTAAGCCTAAAAGCGCCTTCGGCGCTCTCCTGCCAATCTTTTGGCGCGCCATTAACGCGATAAGGCGCTATTACCTTGCGTTTTTGTTTAACCGCGTCAATATCAAAATAGTAATCCTCGCCAAGCGTCGCAAACCATATATCCTCGCAAGCGTTTTTCCAATTTGCCTTTGCGCCGCGCCCTTTTTCTCTCTGCCACGTAACGCGATTTCTAACGGTCAAAAATTGACGCGCTACTTGATACAAAATATGGGAGTTTTTCCAATCGCCGCATAGATATATTGAGCCGTTTGGTTTAAGCGTTTTTAGAATCTTGTCAAACCATTTTTGTAGATATTTGTAGTAGTTTTCATCGCTTAGTTGATTAAACCTTAATCCGTGAAAATCTTTATTTAGGTTATACGGAGGATCAAGAACGATAAGATCGGCAAATTGTTTGGGCAAATTATTGATAATATCAAAGAGATCCGCGCATATAATCTTATCGATTACTATATCTTGCGATAACTTATCCGAATTCGAGACATATAATAACTTCGATCGCAAACGTTCCGTTTCGTTTTTATCTAAAACAAGCGTACGGTTTCGCGGCGCTCTATATGTTTTTTTATCGATCACGATAAAAAACCTAACGTTTTTTCGTCGCCGAACGCGCCGCTTAACTCTTTTTTAATTACCGCCGTAAAAACCTCCGTATTAAATTCGCCCTCTCTATCCGCCGCCACAAGCATTGCGGCGTTTTTGATCGCAAGCGAAATCTGCGCGCCCGTTAGCTGATATTTAGCCAATGCTTCAAGGCGCAAATCCTTTGCGATCGGCGCGTTTTTTGGAAAGAGTTTTTTCCATATCTCTAACCTTTCGGATTCGCTTGGTTTTTCAAACTTTATCTTATAGTCGAATCTGCGCGAAAAAGCGGGATCGATATTGTCGATCAAATTGGTTGTGGCGATCAGTATCCCCTCAAAGCGCTCGATCTGTTCTAAAAAGATATTTTGCATTTGATTGTGCATCTTTTCCGCGCTACCGCTTACGCTTGAAACTCGCCCCGATAAAAACTGATCGGCTTCGTTTAAAAGTAGGATCGGCTCAATTTTCGCTTTAGCGGAAATCTCTTTATACGCGTCGAATATATTGCGCGTATTTTTTTCGCTTTCGCCGACATACATTGATAGTATTTTAGAGCAGTCGAAACTAATCACTCTTTTTTTAAGCGTTTTAGCGATCGAAAGCGCGGTTAGCGTTTTGCCCGTGCCGGGCGCTCCGTGGAAGATAATCTTTGCGTCGATTCCGCGAGATTTGCTCTTAATTCCCCACTCTTTTAGCCGCCGCGCCGCCGCGCCGTCCATTTGTTTAACGATATTATCTAATACCGATCGCGTTTCTTTATGTAAAACTACGTCGTCTAATGAGGTTTTTGGATCGATAAGCTCAAAAATCTCTTGTTCCTTGATCAAAGAATCGAGCTTAACCTTTTGCTTCTTTGTTCTATTAGGACGTATGATCTCTTTTAACGCGTCCTCAACAATATAAAACGATCGGCTAATACCTCCGAATGGGGTTAAAACCTCGTTGTAATCGATCACGCCCTTTTCAATCAACGGCGAGTTTTCTTCTAGCAAACTTCGATTTTTGATCTTATCGTAATCGTCGAAACTGATAATTTCTATTAAAGCGTTCATATCTCTAAGATTGTCGTCGTCTCCGCTATACTCCTCTTTTAATAGCGCTAAAAAAATAATCTGCTCCTTTTCGTCAAAGCGACGATCCTTAAAATACTTCACGAGTTTTGGCGACTCTTTAGAGGCTAAAACGCGAGCTTTTATTTGATTTTCCAGCAGAGCGATTCGACTTTTAATATGCCTAAAACTTGGGGTCGTCGGATCGTAACTTCGACGTATAAGCGCGAGTTTTTGGTAGAGATCGACGCGCAAAAATTCGTCTTGCAGATATTCGAGATGATCGTTATAGGGCTTAACTTCGGGTAGCTGAACTTCAAGATTTCCGTCCTCTAACAACTTCATAAAAGTCGCCGAAAGACAAACCGATTGATGCAACAATTCAAGCGATATAATTTCGTTTGTTCGCCCTTGATGAAAACCGCTTAAAGTGATCCAGCCTAGATTGATTAGATTTCTCACTTCGTTGATCCGCGTTATGTAACCCATTTTCTCTTTTTCATAAGCGCTAACAAGTAGATTAAAAACGCCAATCTCGCTTGTGCCTTCCAAATAGGAGCGGGTTACTAATCTAAGCAGTTGCGCCTCCTCTTTAGAACATTTAAGTTGCGGAAAAATCGCGCAATCTTCTACGTTGCTAGCTTCGATAAAATCCATTAAAGGTTCTAACGTTTTATATCCTTTTTGCATCTGTTTTTGTCTAATAGGCGATCTAGGGTTTCGCGTCGCTCCTCTAAATAGTCGTTGCGGTCGATCGCCTCTTTGGGCGCGACAAATCGGTTATAGTAGGCTACCGTGATCGACGGCATAATATAAACCGATCCGCCGCTAATCGCTAAAGAGGGTACGAG
>JAISRI010000151.1 GCA_031273735.1 Helicobacteraceae bacterium | reverse complement strand
GAGTCGATCATCGCGCTTAATTTCAAAAAGTTTGAAATGTGCGTTTTGGTGCGTTTTTCGGCGTATTCCACAGCCGTGCCAGCCGTGATTAAAAATGCCCAATCGCTCGCTTGCGCAAGCAGTAATTCGCGGTTCATCTGATCTAATAGACGAGCGATTAGCGGGCTTGTTTCGCCCTCGAAGCGCCGCGCGAGATTTTGCATTAAATCAGCCATATTGTGCAAATGGCGATAAATCCAGTCGTTTTGCGGATTGATCCACACGTCGAAATAGCCGTCTTTGCCCCAACTCGACGGACTGGGGTGGATCATCTGATTGGTCGGGTAAATATCGAGATACTCTTTAGGCGTGATTGGCTCTATATCGTCGTTCGCCTCGATCGTCTTGAATAGATGATAGATAAAATCGGGTCCCTCGAACCACCAATGCCCAAATAACTCCGCGTCGTAAGGCGAAACGATAATCGGCGGACGATCCATAAACGAAGAGAGATGTTCGATCTGCTTTACGCGATTGAAATGGAAATTTTCGGCGTGTTCTTTTGCTTTCGCGGAGGCATTTTGCGGGTTATAGACCTCCTTATAATCTCCCCCGCCCGTGATGCGATGATATTTCAATCCCGTAAAAACGCGCGTTCCGTCGGGACAGATATATGGCTTGATATATTCGTGATCGAGATCGTAGCCTATATCGCGGTAGAAGTCTCGGTAATTTGGATCGCCCGGATAGCCGCTTATACTGCTCCACACTTGGCGGGAGCTTTCGGGATCGCGTCCGAACGCCGCCACGCCGTTTGGCGTAAATACGGGCGCGTAAAGTCCAAAACGCGGAGTCGGTCGCCCGTAGATTAACCCGTGCGACTCCAAAAAGAAAAACTCGATTTGCTCTTCGGCGAGAAGTTTATCTACCCCTTCGTAATAGGCGCATTCGGGTAGCCATATCCCTTTTGGTCTAACGCCGAAATGTTTTTCGTGCGTGGCGACGGCGACGCGAATCTGAACGCGTACGGCTTGCTCATTGACGCTTAAGAGAGGCAAAAATCCGTGAGTCGCGCCGCAGGTAATAATCTCTATCATTCCGGCTTTCATAAAACGTCTATAGCCGTTTAAAACCGATCCGCCTAGATCGTTCGTCAGAAAATCGCGAATAGTTTCCAAGCGGTTGAGATAAAATAGCGAAACCTCTTTATAAACGGGATCGTTTTCAAGTCTTTTGCTCTCTTTATGGCTTAACTCGATCAGTCGGTTTAAATGCGCGTAAAACTTATCCTGCAAGCGAAAATCGGCGAGCATTTCGCACAAAGTCGGCGTTAGCGATATGGTTATTCTAGTTTTTATCCCTTCGTTTCTTAAACGTTCAAGGTTGATCAAAAGCGGCAGATAGCTCTCTATAATTGCCTCGAATAGCCAATGTTCCTCTAAAAAATATTCGTGTTCAGGGTGTTTCACAAACGGCAAATGCGAGTGAAGCGCCAGCGAAAAATAACCTTTCATTTAACCTTCCTTTGCGGACGAGCGCCAACTCGACAGCGTTTCGCTGGAATTAAGGCTAGATGGAAGATTCATAGCCATATCGCCAATTCGCGCTTTAAGCCGCTCCTCGCGTACGACAATATCCAAGCTAGACGGATTGGTCAGCGCGTCTGGAGCCGTATCGCTTTCGCGGGATTCTAACTTCTGCCGCGTTCCGTCTTTGGTCATCCATATCTCCCAAGGGCTAGAGTGCGTTCCGTTAGAAGGGGTCGTTATGCGATTAGAGGTGAGCAGTTTATATTCGCCGTCCGCGTCGGCGACAAACATCTCCGCTTCCATCTCAAGCATATTGGGCGTATGATAGGCGTAATAGTTGCCTTTGGGCGAATGACTATAAACGCTTTCTACCTCTTGACGCCTGCCATTAACGATATAGTAGAGGCGAAAGATCAGACAAATATCCTTTTCGCGGTTTACTATTTTGCGCTCCAGCGTTTCGTCGGCGATCTCCCAATAAAAATGTTGCGTTGCATTATTGACGGGTAATAAAACGAATTTATTTTCGTCGTAGCGCTCGGCTATATCGATTATATCGCTCTTTTTTGGCGCGACGCTTTGATCGCCGCCGCTTGAAACCGCGTCTTTATCGACTCTAATTAGCGGGTTATCTTGTTCGCTCATTGGATTTCCTTTCTTAAATGTTTATATCTTTCAAATACGCCGAATAGGTTTCCGGCGGTATCGGATTGACGTAACAGCCGCTACCAAGCTCAAAGCCGTCCAACGCTCTCGTTCTTGGCAGAAGCTCTATATGCCAATGAAAGAAACGATCGATATGGTGAAAATAATCCGCTTGGCGATGATTGCGCTTTGGCGGATCGGTGAAAAGTAAGAGGTTTATATCGGGACTTTCCAGCGCGACTCCAAGCCTGCTCGCGCACCATTCCAACATCTCGCCCAGATCGTTTAGCGCGTCTTTGGTTAGCTGCGTAAAGGCGCTATTATGCACGATCGGCGCGATCCACGTTTCAAACTCGTAGCGAGGCGCGTAGGGGGCGAACGCGACAAAGTATCGATTGCGCGTCAAGACGCGAATCTTTTCGTCCTCTTCGCTTGCGATCTGATCGCATAATAAACATCTGCCCGTTCGCAAATAGTGATCGCGCGAGGTTTCGATCTGCTTGGCAAGACGCGGCGCGATAAACGGTAGCGCGACGATCTGCGAATGGCTATGCGCGATCGCGTTGCCCGCCTTTAATCCCTGATTTTTAAACGCCGTTACGGAAGAGATTCGCTGATCCTGATAAAGCGCCGCGAAACGATCGCGAAAGGTTTGCATAAGATCGCGAAACTCCTCCGCTTTGAAAAGGCAAAAATGTTTATTTGGCTTTTGTTGGTCGATTACCATTTCGTGCGCGCCAAAACCGCCGATAGCCGAATATACGCCGCTCATCGAATATACCGGCGGCGTTTCTAGCGCCAAAAGCGGAAACTTATTAGGAAATACCCTTGTCTTCCAACTCGCCGCGATTGACGGACTTTCGCGGATCGCGTAGATTTCGGGCGGAGTTTTGGTTTCGCTTCCCGTCAAAAACGGGTCGTTTAGTTCCGATTGCGGCGCGACAACCTGTTCGTTTGCGGGTCTGCGGGCGCGGTTGGACGCGATAACCACCCATTCGTCGTAAAGCGGCTGATAGCGAAATTCGTTCATTGTCGTTCCTCTGTGATTTCTAACGTAACCGCAATCGCCGTTTTAGCCTCGATCGCGCCAAAGTCTAGGGCGATCGCAACGCCTTGGCAGGTCAGATCGACGCCGCTTTCGCTTTGGCTTACCGTGTATAGCGGGTGCGAAAACGCCAAGAAAGAGCGATCGGCTTTTAGCGCGATCGTCGTCCTTAGGTAAGGATCGAACAGCTCCAACTTTTTCGCCGCCGCAAAAATGCTCTCCTCGATCGCGCTTCTGCCGTCGATCGTAACTTGCGATAGATCGGCAAAGTGAAAATTATGCTCTTGCGCGTAACGCCCGCCCGATTGGATCGTAACGATCGATCTAATCGCGTTTTTGTCGATCTTATAGCTCTTTTGAACGAGGTTCGTCGAAAACCTTGCCTCCTCTTTGGCGCTTTCGGTTTTATAGACGACGTTGGCGAGCGTTTCAATCTCGCTAAAGCGTTGCGAAAAGAAACCTTCTAAATCAAATTCGCCGTCGATTAAATGATCGATAAAACCGCCGCGAACGTAACGATCGGCTACGAGATGCCTTAACGCCTTTTCGTCGGCGCAAAGGTTTGATTCGTTATGTATCGTTTTGATCCCGTCGTCGGCGCTTTCGTCCGCGTTTTTTGTTTTGATTTTGTCGTGATAGGCTTCTTTTCGGCGCGTTAGCGTATTCAATAAATTAAACTTGGGCGATCGCATATAAAGCCCCGTTAGCGCCGCGCCTTTTGGCTCGAAATCGGCGATAAACGAGTCGTTTACTATTCTTGCTTCCAAATAGCCGTCAAGATTCCAATCCTCGTAATAAAAGCCGTTTTTCGGATTTAGCGCGTTTTCGGCGGCGATAAGATAACGCCACGCCGTATCGCGCAAACTTGGCAGATATAAGCCGCCGAATATGCCGTGCCAAAGGCAGTCGTTGCACTGCGCTTTCAAAAGCGCCTCTTGAAACTCGGCGTTATTTCGCGGGTTTTGTTTGGACAGCGCTAGCGCTCTGCGGTGTATTCTCGCGCTCTCTTCGTATTTAACGAGAAAGTTTTTCCACGTCGCGCCGCGAACAAATATGCGCTCCTCCTCGCTTAAGCGATTTTTAACGCTTTCAAGGCGGATCGCGTCGACGGCGTTTAAGCTCCATTCGCCCATCTCGGCGTAAGAAACTTCGGGCGGATATACCAATCCTAACGGGGCGTTTTGGTCTTTGTAATCTTTATAGCTTGCCGTTACGATCGACTCGTTTGCCAAAACCGCCTCAAGGAAGTTTTCTAACCATTTTTTTTCATAAACCCACTCGTAAGTGCCAGGCCACGATCCAAACTTTTCGCCGTCGTCAAAAAGAATAGCCGCGCCGCCGAGCTTGGCGATATTATCCGCGACGACCCGATATTCCCAAAAGGGCGCTTGATAGCGAAGCGGTTGGCTGATCGGAAATAAGCCGATCGTTTTGCCGCCGTTTTCCGTAAGATACCAGCCGTTTAGCGCCTCTTTGCCAACGCCCGCGCATAGCAGATGATAGTCGTCGATAATCGCGTATTGCATACCGCAATCGACAAGATCGCCCACGATCGAAGCGTCCCATACCCGCTCGGTTAGCCACAGTCCGCTTGGTCTTTGTCCAAAGTTTTTTTCTAAAAAATCGCTTAGTTTATCGATCTGCGCTTTGCGATCGTAGGAAGGGATCGAAGCTAGGATCGGTTCGTAAAAACCGCCGCCAAACCACTCGATCTGTCCGCGCTCGCTCATATTGCGCATTAACGAAAAAAGCTCGTCGTCGCGCTTTTGAATAAACTCCAAAAGCCAGCCGCTAAAGTGCGCGCTAAACTTAAAGTTAGGAAACTCGTTTAGCGTCGCAAAAAACGGGCGGTAAGATTTGGCGATCGCTTCCAACACGACATGATCAAAGTTGTCGATCGGCTGATGAGAATGAACGCCCAATAAAAAAGAGGTTTTGTTCATCAGATATACCACGCCGCATCAAAGTTTGGAGCGCCAAGCGTAAGCGTATTATAAAGCGGGACGCGCTGAATTAGCGTATCTTGTTTGCAGAGCAAAAACGCGACCTCTAAACGCTCCTCAGGTTTTGTAAGCGGCGCGTAGATCGCGATCTCCAAATTGTCGCTGAAGGCGACTTTGATTCCGTCGCTTTGAAGCGGAGCGCGGAAAATCTCGCCGCTTAAACGAATACGGCGGTCATAAACGAACGCGCCTTGCGTTTCGATCGAAAGCTCGTAACCGCCCGCTTTGATAGGTTCCACGTTGCCGCTTAACATAAAATAGTAGTAGCGCCCGTCCGTGCCGAAATAGAGCGTTTTGAATAGCGCCAAAGAGCTATCCATAGCCGAAAACGCGCGGCTAAGATCGAGTTTGCCCGCGCCTACCCATTCGTAATAACTGCTCTTTTGCCCGTCGATCTTTGGGGAAATCGAAGCGCTCTGCGCAATCTGATCGGCTACGATCTCCACGCGCTTGATCGGTTCGTTAAGCGAAGGGCGAGGTTTTAATCCCAAAAGCCGATAAACCTGAATCAGATGGCTTCTAAAAATCTCGTCGAACTCGGCGGCAAGCGGCGTGTAGTGATCGTCGCCATACCACCAGAACCAATCCGATCCTTCGGCAATCATCAGCTCTTTAAGAATCGCCGTTTGCGTTTTAGCGTCGATCTTATCAAAATACTGGCGCGCTATTTCGCGGGTTTGCGCCAGCTCCTCCCAAGCGCGATTTTTCTCGCTATGCCCCATCCACGTGCTAAACGATCCGTAAATCCAACTGCCGGGCTGAAGCGATTGCAACTCGATCTGCGGCGATTCTTCCAAAGCGTAGGCTTCGGGAATTGTAACGGCGCGGCACCACTCGGCTTTGTTAAGGCGATCGTAAAGCGCGTTGAAAAAATCAAAGGCGTTGTTTTCGTAAAACTCCCACGCGTTTTCGCCGTCTAAAAAGACGGGAACGATCGCGTTGAAATCGACGGAATCGTATATCCCTTTGAGTTTTGCCATAAAGTCGTCCGCGGCGGCTTGAGCCTCCATACTGGAGTAGTTAAAGCCGATAAGATCGCTTAAGGCTTTATCCCTAAAGAGCAATCCGATCTCGCCGCCGTCGGTTTTCAGCAAATAACGCTTGTAGAGATCGATACGATAGCGCGGGCTTGGCAGGCTCTTAAAAAGCACGTCCTCGTCGGTGCAGGCAAACTTAACGCCATTTTTGGCTAAAAGCTCCAACGCCTGAACGCTTACCGATCCTTCGGCAGGCCAAAACCCTTGCGGTTTAACGCCAAAAACCGACTCGTACCACTCGATCGCGCTTTTTACGTGCAGTTGAGCGTCCTCGCTAAAATCGCTCCACTTATTGGGCGCGGCGATATTAGAATCGCTCGCTTTAGCCGCGTTCATATCCAAAAGAAGCGGCAAAATCGGGTGATAAAACGGCGTAGTAAAGACGGCGATTCTATCTTCCTCCTGCATAGTTTTATAAAAATGCGGAATCTGAGCGCAAAAGGTTATCAGCGTCTCCAAAAGCTCGATTTTTTCTAGCTGGCTAAAACCTGAACCTTTAGCGATCAGACTTTTCACTAGCGCGTTCGTCCGCTTTAACATAACGCCGCACCAGCTTAACAAAAATAAAACGCTAAGCTCCGTTAGCTCCTCGTCGTCAAAATGGCGGATCGCCTCGTTTGCGGAGCGAAAGCGGGCGCGTTTTTGGTGCAGTTCGCTATAACGCCAAAGCGAGGGGATCATCGTGCGCTGATTGGCGAAAAAACCTTTATCTAACAGATCGGCTCTCTCCTCTTCGTTTAACAGAGCGCTCTCCTTGCCAAGTAGAGATAAAAACCGATCCTGCTTCCAGCCCTCTTTTGCGTAATACTCCAGCTGGGTCATTAACGACGGCACAAGATTGTAAGTGGCGCGCACTCGCGGATAGTGGCTTTGAATCCAAAGCACATCGGCGTAGTCTTTGATCGCGTGCAAGAAAACCCAAGGCATAAGAAACTCGCCGCTTCGCTCGTCCCTATACCAAGGCTGGTGCATATGCCATAAAAAGGCGACGCTAAGTTTTTTCACGACTCTCCTTGCTTCCAGCGGGCAATTTTCGCCGCGTATTCGGTAAGCAGTTTATTGCCCGTATCTTCGTTTTTCGCCTCGATATAGAGGTGAATTGCCTCCTCGTATTGATCGGGGATCATCACGATAAATCCGCCATCCTGCATAATTTTCACGCCGTCGGCAAAACTGACCTCTTTGCCCATAGCGTCCTCGCTAAACTTGCGCATCATCGTCCCTTTAAGCGAAATATCGCAAGGTATCTGTTGGCGCGCGAAGTGATACCTGCCGTTTTGAACGGCTAGATTTGTCAGCGTTTCGCCCGTTTTAGCCAAAAGCTCGACAATTTTCGCGCTTGAATACATAGCGTCGAAACTTAGCCCAAACTTTGTAAAGGCAAACTCGCAATCAAGCGTGGCGATCACATCGTAACCGCGAAGCGTTTCGGCGCTAAGGTTGTGCATTTTGCCGCGAGTAATCGCTAGGTTGGTCAATACGCTATCCAACACGTCGGGAGCGTAAACGGGCAGATATACCTTTGTTTTTTGATCGGGATTTCCCGTCGCGTTTAGTAATTGCAAAAGGATTAAAAGCGCCTCGTGTCCTTCTAAAATCTTGCCTTCGTCGGTAAAGATCTCCAGCCTTTGCCCATGCGGGTAGATCAAAAATCCCGCCGTCATCTTTAGACTTTTGACGATCTGCGCGATATTAAATCGCGCGCTATCGACGTAAGTTGAAAGCCGCGATAGCTTGCGATCGTCAAAGTAAGCGTCTAATAGGATATGCTCTAGCCCAAGATTATTAAGCGCGGCGGGATAAACCATAGAGGTATTGCCAAAGAGTAGATCGACGGCTATTTTGGGCTTTGCCGATACGATCGCTTCCGATGAAAGCGTTTCCATAAACGCCGCTAGATATTCGCCGTTCATCGCTTGCGCTTCATAGATATTGCCAAGCTCGTCGTTGCCCACTCTGCGGAAGTTCTCTCTAAAGAATATGCGCTCGACGTTTTTTTCTACGTTGGTGCCGATCGGCAACCCCGCTTCGTCGTAAAACAAAATCTCGGTCTGTTGCCCTAGATTTTCAGACTGCCTAAAATGAACGCCCGCGATCACGTCTTTGTGCTTGCTAAGGCTATGGCGCAAAACCGCCGAAGGGACGAAGTGCGGATTTAATACGCTAACGCCCGCGCTCATCAAACCCGACATAAAAGCGCGTTTTAACATTCTCGAAGCGCGGTGATAGTCGCGGCTGACGTAGATTCGCGAATTGACGGGCAACGCGCTGGCAAAAGCGCTCGCTAGTTTCGTAGCCATTTCGCAACTAAGCTCGACGTTGGTGCGCCCTTTGACCTGCCCGCCCTCAAAGAGAGCCTTTTTATATTTGTCGCCCCAAATAATGTTGCTAGAAACGATCGCGCCGTCCTCGACCGCCTTTTTAGGCCAGATAATCACGTCTTTTTCAATATGAACGTTCGCGCCAATCTCGCAATCCTCCGCGACGATCGCGCCGTAGCTAATGGTCGTTTTCGCGCCGACGACGACGTTGTTGCAAAAGACGGCGTTTTTTACGCGGCAGTTTTCGCCGATATGAACGTTGTTCCAAAGCGTACAGTTTTCGAGTAGCGTTTTGGACTCCACAACGCAGTTATCGCCTATAATCGCGTTGCGAAGGATCGCGTCTTTGGCGATCTTGACGTTATTTCCGATCGCCGCCACGCCTTCGATCGACGCGCCTTTAGGCAACTCGGAGTTTTCGCCGATAAACGCCACGCCCTCGCCGACCTTAACCCTCTTTCCGTGAAAAGGCAGAGCTACGCGCTTGTTGAGAATATCCTCCATAGCCTCTCGGTAGCTGATCGGGTTGCCCACGTCGCGCCAATAACCTTGCGCGTTACAACCCCAAATCGCGATTCCTTCGTTCATCAATTTTGGAAAGAGATCTTTAGAAAAATCGTAATTGGTATTTTCTGGAATGTAGGACAATATTTCGGGTTCGAGAACGTAGATTCCCGTGTTGATCGTATCGCTAAATAGCTCGCCCCAACCGGGCTTTTCCAAAAATCGCTTGATCTGACCTTTTTTATCGGCGATCACCACGCCGAATTGAAGCGGATCGGCGACGCTTGTCAGCGTGATCGTTAGTTTTGATTGCTTGCTTTCGTGAAAGGCGACAATTTTTTTGAAATCAAAATCGGTTATAAGATCGCCGCTGGCTATGATAAACGGTTCGTTAAGCAGGGCTTCCGCCTTTTTAACCGCGCCCGCCGTGCCGTAATCGTCGTCGGGTAAAATATAGTCGATTTTAACGTCCAGTTTGCTTCCGTCGCCAAAATAGCCCTTGATAATTTCAGGCTTAAAGTATAAAAGAACGACAAACTCCCTTATGCCAATTTCGCGCAGTTGAACGATAATGTATTCCATCATCGGACGATTGAGCGCGCAAAGCATAGGCTTTGGCGTCGAGTTTGTCAAAGGGGCGATTCGGGTTCCGAATCCGCCCGCCATAACGATCGCTTTCATTTTACCTCCTTCTTATATTTTTTTACGCTCCAATTTCATAATCGTAAAGTCTGCCGTAATATTCGTTCGCCATTCTTCCAGAGTCAAACGCGGGAATAATGTCGCCTATACAAGTGCGGATCATATTCGTCCATTCGTCGGGGTGATCGTAGTAGAGCGGGATAATCTCGTCTTCAAGCATATCCATCAAATTTTTGTTATCTATGTAATCCTGTTCTTCGGTGGAGAGTTTCGCGTCGACTGCGGGAAGCGAAAAGCTGTTGCGCCGATGGATCGAAAACTCAGGGTGCCAGCCGTCTGGAATCGATAGGTGCAAACTACCGTTCATACTTGCCGTCATTCCGCTTGTGCCGCTCGCTTCACGGGTAATTCGCGGCGTGTTTAGCCAAAGATCGCTACCCTGTTTCAATCGGCGCGAAAGATTTAACTCGTAGCCGACCAAGATCGCGCAACGTTTATACTCTTTTGTGAGATAAACGATTTCGTTAAATAGGTTGATCGAGTTGCCGTCGTTCGGATGCGGTTTGCCCGCCCAGATGATCTGAACGGGTTTTTCGTCGCGGGTAACAAGATACTTAAAACGCTCTATGTTGTGAGCGATAAGCCTAGCGCGTTTATATTCCACAAAACGGCGCGACCATACGATCGTCAGTATGTTTGGATCAAAGAGCTTGCCCGTCTGATCCGCAACCTCGTCGAAAAGTAGCCTTTTAAGATGTTTTTTACGCGCCACAATTTCGTAATCCTCGCCCTCTTCGTAGGCTTTTATCAGCCCTTTATCAGCCCAAAAACGGCGGTTTTGCGCGTTAGTAACCGCGATGATCGTAGAGCCTGCGGGAAGATGCTCTTTCCACATATCGTTTGAAACGTCCGAGTGGATTTTAGAAACGGCGTTTGTTATCTTCGCCATATGTAACGCCCCCACGGTGAGGCTAAAGCGTTTTTTTGGCTGATTGGTAATTCGTTGCGCCTCCTCTTTTCCCGTTTCTCCAAAAAAGCCCATACGATCGAGCAGATCAATATCATGTTCCTCGTTGCCCGCCTTTTCGGGCGTGTGCGTGGTAAAGACGACGTGTTTTTTTACCTCGTTAATATCGCGTTCGTATTTGTTGTTGTATAGATAGAAAGTCATCGGCAAGGCGTGTCCCTCGTTCATATGGTAGATATGCGGAATCTCGCCCGCCGCCTCCAAAACTTTCGCCCCGCCTATGCCCAATACAATCTCCTGCGCGATTCGCGTCTCTTCGCCCGCGTCGTATAGTTTGTGCGTGATCGTGCGGGTTAAAAAATCGTTTTCGGGAATATCGGTGGTGAGTAAAAATATCGGCGCGGAGTGAAAAGTGTCCGCTTTAAGCAGATAGGCTTTAACGAGAATCGGCGCTTTATTGACGACGATTTGAACGATAATGCCCGTATCCTCCAAAAAGGAGTAATGCTTGCGCCTAAAATGCACCTCCATACTGCGATCTTCGCGCCGTTGCTGATCGTAATAACCGTAGCTCCACAAGATGCCGACGCCGACAACGTTCTGTTTTAGATCGTATACGCTTCGCATATGACTGCCCGCCAAAAAACCTAAACCGCCGGAGTAGATCTTTAGAGCTTGATGTATCGCGAACTCCATAGAGAAGTAGGCGACTTTGGTTTTATATTTGTCGTCGATGGCGTAGGGAAACAACATTTTTTCTTGCCCTTAATTTAATTTGCGCCGATTTTTTGCGCTAGATCGGCTTCTATATTCGCCAAATCGCTAAAAAGCGACGAGAGCGCGGAGCCTAATCTTTGGGTTTCAAACAACACGTAGCCGTGTTTTACGCCCGCCGTTTTGCTTGGTTTAACAAAACTCTTTAGCCCATTTTCGCTAAAACCCTGAGCGAGAAAAAAATCTACGCCGTTTTCTACGATAGAAATTTTTGCGGCGGAAGGAACGCCCTTTTTTACGACGTATTCCACGATCAAATCGCGATGAACGCTCGTATCCAAAAACGCCTCGATCGCTCCCAACGCGCCTTTTTTTACCTGCAAATTCAACTCTTGCGGCATACTGCGCTCCTCTTAGTTTTGAGATATAAAGATTATAGCCAATAGTAGGCTTTAGAGAATCAAAAAAGAACAAGTTTCGCGCGTTTAAGCGATTTTCTTAGCTTCTTTTAATCTTAAACGTCGTTCTGTTCGCGACGGTTTTACGATCGCGTCCGCGCAAGCGCGTCGCTAACGAGCTAACCAATAAAATAGACCAAAATTATAATCGAGTTAAGGCATATACTTAAACGCGATCGCGGTTTTTTTGTTTGTAATAGCGTATTGCAAAACCTTAAGCGCTTTTCCTTCGCCGACTACCGCTACGGGAATCCAAATTAAAACCTACGAATATTCGTAGGTTTTAATACTTGCCTCAAGACTTAAACTGCGATAAGGTGGCGCTAACGTCGCTAGATAGTTTGCCCAATCGTTTTGCCCCGTCGCTTGCTCCTGCCGCCGCCTCGTTGTTCTTATCCGTCATCTGAGCGATATTCTCGACGTTTTTAGCTATATCCTGCCCCGCTAGACTTTGCTCTTTAAGAGCGTTTGATATTTCGTCGATCGCTTTGGAAACTCTACTTGCCTGCTCTTTGATCGTATGCATCTTTTCGCCCGCCTCTTGAGTTAGCTTTTGTCCTTGCTCCACTTGGCGAACGACCTTATCCATCTCCTCTACCGCTTCGTTAGCGGAGGCTTGAATCTTGTTGATCATAGAGGTAATATCGTCAATCGATTTAGCCGTTCTCTCGGCTAACTTTCTTACTTCGTCGGCGACTACGGCAAAGCCTCTTCCCTGATCGCCCGCTCTCGCCGCTTCAATCGCGGCGTTTAACGCTAAAAGATTGGTCTGATCGGCCACGTCTTTGATCACTTGAACGACGGAGCTAATCTGCCTCGACTCCTCTCCTAGAGCTTGAATCACCTGAGAGGTTTGGGTAACGATCTCTACCATAGCGCCCATCTCGTTAGCGGTCTTTTCTATAACCGCGCTTCCTTGCACGCTTACCTCCCCGGCTTCTCCCGCCATCTTTTGAGCGTCGCTGGCGTTGTTTGAAACGGAACTGATGCTTACGCTCATCTCCTCTACGCTCGCAGCCATAGAAGAGGTCGCCGAGCTTTGCGCTTGAGAGCCTTGCGCTACGATCTCCGCCGCGTCGTTAAGAGTTACCACCTCTTTATCTACGTCCTCCACGCTCTTTTTGATAGCCAATATAGAGCCTTGTATCTTTTCCATCATACGATCAAACGCGGCTACCATTTCGCCTATTTCGTCTTTTGATCTATGATTGACGCGCAGTTTCAAATCTTGTTCGGTAGCTACCTGAACAACTATATCGCGGGCGCGTCCGATAGGTTTGACGACCGACATATAAATCGACCACGCAAAACCGCCGAGCGTTATCACGACAAAGATCAGCGCTACAAATTCAATATACATCATATTCTCGGTAGAGGCGATCGACTCTTCGTAGTTTCTCTGAGCGGCTTTGAAATCTATAGAGCTAAGAATGCCGATCGTATCGCTAAGTTTTTGCGTGAGATCGCGTCTATCGAGATTGACCTTCAAATTGCGCGCAAACATCTCGCCAAGCGATTCGGGAGTCGGATTCTTCAGCCGATCTCGCGTGTAAGAGACGATCTTGGTTTCGATTTCAAGCCAACTTTCGCTCGTCTTTTTGAAATCGTCCCAAACCGTAATCGCCTCGTCTTCCAAAGGCAATTCGCCGTAAGCGGCTCTGCTTTCCCTCATTTGCTTAAACGCCGCGTCGTGCCGCTGAAGCGCTCCTTCGATCTCGTCGATTTGCCGTTCATATGGTATCAAAGCAAACGCCGAGATTTGATAGTCGCGCCTAGATATTTCAGTCATAGCGGTCTCAAACTTCAATAGGTGCGATATGGATATAAGACGGTTCAAGTAAATATCGTGCATCGCGTCTTTATCCCGCTTCGCGTTGAAATAACCGATCGCCGTCGTCAAAAAGACGCCTACGATACCAATTGCCGCTAACATAATCAATCGTGTTTTTACTTGCATCTTTCTGCCTTTATGTAAGATAATTTACTTGTAAAACAAATCGCCCGAGAAAGCCTTAACACGCGTCAATTCTTATATTTTTAAGCGGCGAACGAAGCGCTAGGCGCGGATATTAAAGGATTGATCGACTATAACGCAAAAGGCAAAACCATAAAATAACGAGGAACAAAATGGCGTTGGAGCAAAGCTGGTTTCATCAAATTGGCGGCGAGTTTGAAAAGCCGTATATGAAGGAGTTGCGCGAGTTTTTGCTCGCCGAAAAACGGGGCAAAACGATCTATCCGAGGGCTTCGGAGTGGTTTAAGGCGTTTGAATTGACGCCATTTGAAAGCGTTAAAGTCGTCGTTTTGGGGCAAGACCCTTATCACGGCGCGAATCAGGCGCACGGATTAGCGTTTTCCGTGCAAAGCGGCGTAGCGATTCCGCCGAGTTTAATCAATATCTATCAAGAGATAAAGGACGATCTAGGGCTTACGTCGCCAAATCACGGCAATTTAACGGCTTGGGCAAAAAGCGGCGTTTTGCTACTAAACGCGACGCTAACCGTCGAGGCAAATCGAGCGGGATCGCATCAATCGAAAGGCTGGGAGCCTTTTACGGACGCGGCGATCGCGGCTTTAAGCGCTAGGCGGGAAAATCTTGTTTTTATGCTTTGGGGAAGTTACGCGATCAAAAAATCGGCGCTAATCGATCGCCAAAAACATCTGATTTTAACCGCGCCGCACCCTTCGCCGCTTTCGGCGTATCGCGGTTTTTTTGGTTGTAAACACTTTTCGCGGGCAAATAAATATCTAAGCGATAAAAATATCGCGCCGATCGATTGGCGTTTATAACGCG
>JAISRI010000118.1 GCA_031273735.1 Helicobacteraceae bacterium | reverse complement strand
CAGTAAAAGCGGCGCTATGGTTTCAGGATACGAGCAAACCGATCGCGTTAACGAACCGGGCAGAACGCTATGGGCCAAAGCGCAGATCGCGCTAGATTAAAAGAGCGATTTGCAAGGCTGCCTTATATAAAAATGACAAGATCAACGGGATAGAAAAACGGTAGGCTCAAGACCATTTCATCTAATCCACGAACCTAACAAAGTTAGGATAAGTCTATAAAAAACAAGGTTTTGGCAAGGCAAAAAGCTTGATTTTCGCCCGCTTCAAAGGCGCTGCGAGCCTTCTTAATTCTAGCTTTTGGCGCAAAAACCGCGCCCTAAAGCCCTAAGCGGCTAAAATGCGCGTTTTTATAAGGTTAACAATGGCGCAAAAAGAAAAAGAGGACGCTCTTTTAGAGTTTGGCTTGAGGTTTGAGAGGTGGGCGAAGCGCAACCGCGTTTTGCTAGGTTCGATCGCGGCGGTTTTGATCGTTTGGGCGATCGCGGCGTTTAGCTGGAGCGCGGCGAAAGATATGCGTCTAAGGGCGGCAAACGACGCTTTGGAGGCGTTGATAAAAGATCCCGCCAATATAGAAGCTCGATCGATTTTGCAGGAAAAGTCGCTAGAACTTTACGATCTCTTTTTGCTTGGCGAAGCGGCGAAAGCCGACGATCGCGTCGCTTTGGAACAGCTTGCGCAAAAAGAGACGCTAGCCGCCGATTTAGCGGCGTATCAGCTCGCCGCGTCAAGCTCCGATTCGCTGGCGCTAGGCAAATACGCGATGCGCGAAACGACAAAGGCGCTTAAAGAGCTTGCTTCGCTTCAAGAGGCGTATCTTTTGTTGCAAAAAGGCGAATGGCAGAGCGCCCGCGCGCAACTAGAGCGTATAGAACTCTCCTCCGATCTAAAAAGCTACGCGAGCGCGCTAGAGCATTACGGAGCGGGTAAAAAGTGAAAACGGCGGCGGCGCTTTTACTGATTTTCGCGCTGTGCGGCTGTTCTAAACTCGCGGTTTTCGAGCCTAGCAAGATCGACGATCGTTTAAGCTACGACGAACGGCTCGACTCGCCGATAACGTTGCGCAACGCCGACGGCGCGACGTTGGAAAACGGGCAAATTATTAGTCGCAAAAAGAGCGCCGTAGAGCGCTTGGAAAAAGGCTTCTCGCTACTTGCGATCGACGGCGAATACGCGATCGCGGCGGATAAAAACGGCGCTTTGATTTTTTACGATAAAAACGGGGCGCAAAAACGCTTTTCGTTCAAAGAGCCGATCGTATCGGCTTCTACCGACGGCGCGATTATCGCCGCCGTATCGAAAACAAACGCTTGCAGAATTATAGAGATCGACGCGGGAAAAACGCTCTTTTTCTCGCAGGAAAAACCCGTCCTTGCCGTTAGCGATCGCCTCGCTAGAGCGCTGATCGGCGAAAAACAGGCGATCATTCCTTCACTAGACGGCAAGCTATTGGTAGTTAGTCGCGCCGCGATGACAATCGTAAAAGAGATCGCCGTCGGAAGCGAAGAGTTTTTTGGCAACATCATATTTCTTGGCGAATATGACGGTTACGCGATCGCCGCTACGAATAACAGAGTTTTGTCGATCGCCCCGAACGGAACGCAAAGATCGCGCGATTTAGACGTTCGTTTTCTTAGTTTGCAGAAAAGCGGTTTATATGTTTTCACGACGGACGGCGAGGTTTTGCGCGTTAGCGGGACGTTGGCGACGCTTTCGAGCGCGCGGCTACTTTACGCCCGATTTGTCGCGGCGGCGGAGAAAAACGGCGCTCTTTGGGCTGTGGAGCAAAGCGGCTACGCGGCGCGTTTTAGCGGCAATCTACAAAACGTAAAAATCTACGAGCTTCCCGACGCGATCCGCGCGCCCGTTTATGCCGACGAACGCGGCGCGTGGCACTACGACAAGCTGGCGCGTTGGCGATGAAGGAGGCGATCGAATCTTATCTGCGCCATTGTAAAACGGTTTTGGGTTTAAGCCGCGCCACGATCGAAGCCTATACCAACGATCTAGGGCAGTTTTGCGAAGCGTTTAATAAGCCTTTGGATCGCCTCGATAGCGACGATATTTACGCTTTTTTGGCAAATTTTGACAATCCGCGCACGCTAAATCGCAAATTAAGCGCGATTAACCGCTTTTTGGATTGGAGTTACGAGCGGCTTCTTAGCGACGAAACCTACAAGATCAAAGGCGCGAAGGTTCCGCGATTGTTGCCGAAATATCTCGGAGCCGAAACGATCGAACGCGCCTTATCGACGATCGACCAAAGCGGCTGGATCGGCAAGCGCGATTACGCTTTGATCTTGTTTTTATACGCAAGCGGAGCGCGAATTAGCGAAGCGCTTAAAGCGCAAACGGACGACATAGAAGACGGCTGGATTCGTATACGTTTCGGCAAAGGCGCGAAAGAGCGGATCGTGCCGATCGCGAAGCGCGCCCTAACCGCGCTCGATAGCTATATCGCCAATCGCCCGTTTTTCAGCCCGCGCCTGTTTATCAACTACAAAGGCAAACCGCTTAGCCGCGTTTTTGCTTTTATGATCACGCGCAAAATCTTGGGCGTTTCGCCGCACTCGCTGCGCCATAGTTTCGCCACCTCTCTGATCACGGGCGGCGCGGATCTGCGCGTCGTTCAGGAGCTACTCGGACATTCCAGCCTAAACGCGACGCAGATCTACACCCATCTTGAACGCCGTCATCTTTTAGAAAGCGTCGATCGCTATCACCCGCTGGGAGCGGCTTTAAGGCTTGCCTAGTGATCTTATGCGAAATTGGAAACACGCACTATCACTTTATGCAGAGCGGTCGAATTTGGAAAACCGCCATAAACTCCACGCCAGATCTAAAACTCGAAAAGGGAGAGACGATATACGTCGTCAGCGTTAATAGCGACGCGACGCGCCGATTAGCGCGGCGTTATCAGATATTTGATCTTGAACCGTTTGTCAAGCTGGATACGCTCTATTACGGACTTGGCGTCGATCGCGCCGTAGCTTGTATGGCGATAGAAACGGGCGTTTTGGTCGACGCGGGAAGCGCGATCACCGTCGATATTATGCGCGATAACGTTCATCTGGGTGGTTTTATCTACCCGGGACTGATCAAGTTTCAGCATATGTATGCGCAGATTTCGCCGCGACTGCAAAAGGCGATGAACTTCTCGATCGACCTTGAATGTCTGCCGCAAAGCACCGCCGACGCGATCAGCTACGGAGTGATAACGCCGCTTATCAGAGCGGTAGAGCGGCTTGCCCGTAATAAGCCGATTATTCTTACGGGCGGCGACGGAGCGTATTTTTCGCGGTTTTTTGAAGGCTCTATCGTAGATAATTCGCTTATATTTAAGGGTATGGAAAAAATAATCAAAGGATTTGAATTTTGACGCTCACAATCGCGCTTCCAAAAGGGCGGATAGCCGACGAAACGTTGGCTCTTTTCAAAAAGATTCACGGCGAAAGTTTCGCCTTTGAAAACCGAAAACTGATCTTGGAAAAATCAGGCTTTCGCTTTCTGCTCGTGCGATCGCAAGACGTGCCGACTTACGTAACTCGCGGCGCGGCGGAGATTGGAATCTGCGGCAAAGACGCGCTTTTGGAGCAAAACGCGCTTGTAACCGAATTGCTGGATTTGAAAATTGGACGTTGCAAAGCGGTTTTGGCTATGAAAAAGGGCGAGCGGCTCGATCTGTCTAAAACCCGTATCAGGGTGGCGACAAAGATGGTCAATATCACAAAGCGTTTTTTCGCGCAAAAGGCGATGGCGGTCGAGATTATCAAACTCTACGGATCGATCGAATTAGCGCCGCTTGTCGGGCTTGCCGACGCGATCGTCGATATTGTCGAAACGGGAAAAACGATGGAAGAAAACGGCTTGGAGGCGATCGAAACCATTTTTGAATCCTCCGCGCGACTATTTGCCAACCGCGACTCTTTTATCGAACG
>JAISRI010000006.1 GCA_031273735.1 Helicobacteraceae bacterium | reverse complement strand
CCCGATTCGGCTAACCTGATCCTGCTTTTTGGATTGTTTCGCGCCGCGCGAGCGCTCGACGTGGTTCTGCCGCTTTCGCTTGTTTTTGGGGCGATCGTTACCACTATACAGTTAATCCGCGCGAACGAACTTGTCGCCGTTTATAGTCTTGGCGCTTCCAAAGCAAAAGTTTTAAAGCCGTTGGTTTTGGTCGCGCTGGCGATCTCGTGCGGCTATATCGCGCTTTGCTCCACGCAGTTTGTCTATCTTAGCGATAAAGCCGTCGCCATCAAAGAAAAACGCGATTTTACGTCAATCACGCAGGATCTTTTTCTTCGCTACGACAATCGTTTTATCTATATTAGAGAGCTTCTGCCGCTTCAAAACGAGGCGCGGGGGTTGGATATTTTAGAGGTAAAAAACGGCGATCTGACGCGCTTTATCCGCGCAAAAAAAGGAGCTTTCAGGAACGGCGCTTGGCTTCTTAGCGGCGTGTCGATCGTTACAAAGCCTTCCGCGCTGGCGTTGGGCGAACGCGGAATAGAGGTAGAGGAGCGCGAGAGCCTCGTGGAGTTAGAGGGTTTCCGCCCCGATATTATGGATACGATCTACGAACATAAGTTTACATACAGCCTTGTCGATTCTCTTAGAGCTTGGATATTGTTTGCCGATCAAGATATTAACACCGCCCGCATTCGTAGCATTTTATACGCCACGATCGTTTTTCCGCTTTTCGCGCCAATATTTACCGCTATGGTTTTTATCTACGCGCCGATCAGCCCGCGTTTTTTTAATATGGCGCTTTTTAGCTCCGTGTCCGTGCTGCTTGTTTTGGTCGCGTGGGGGGCGTTATACTCTCTTGCGCAAGCGGCGAAAAACGGCGCTTTTTCTCCAGAAGCCGCGCTTTTGATTCCATTTGCGCTTTCGATCGCGATCGTCGGATTCTTATTAAAAAGAAAGTTGCGATAGCGTCTAAACTTTTAACCGTTTTTAACGCGATCCCACACTAACGAAGTTTTACCGTCGATCTCCTCGACCGCGCCCATGCCGATAATGTTATAGCCCGCGTCGACATAGTGTATTTCTCCTGTAACGCCGCTTGATAGATCGCTTAAAAGATACATAGCGGAGTTTCCAACCTGCTCGATCGTTACGTTATCTCTAAGCGGCGCGTTCGCCTCGTTCCATTTCATAATCATCTTGAAATCGCCTATGCCCGAAGCGGCTAAAGTGCGGATCGGTCCCGCGCTGATCGCATTGACTCTAATACTCTGCGCGCCTAGATCCGCCGCTAAATATCTCACGCTTGCCTCTAACGCCGCTTTGGCTACTCCCATCACGTTGTAATGCGGCACGACAGCGATCGCGCCTAAATAGGTTAACGTCAAAATCGAAGCGTTTTTATTAAGAACGGGGAGGAGTTTTTGCGCGACCTCTATTAAACTATAAACCGACGTTTGCAAAGCGATATTAAACGCCTCTTTGGTCGTATCGACAAAACGCCCGTCTAAAGCCTCTTTGGGAGCGTACGCAACCGCGTGAACGAGAAAATCGATCGCGCCGTAATCTTTAGCGATCGAACTCTTTAGCGCCTCGATCTCCTCTGGCGCGCCTACGTCTAATTTATAAACGTTTTTGCAACCCAACTCTTCTGCGATCGGGCGCACGCGCTTTTCTAGCTGTTCGTTCAAAAACGTTAAGGCAAAATCGCCGCCTTGATCTTTGATCGCCTTAGCGATTCCGTAGGCGATCGATCTATTGTTCGCCACTCCTATTATCAAACCCTTCTTGCCGTTCATAATCATCGTTTTATTCCTTTGGTTTTTCGATTTTCTTTGCAATGTCTATAATCTCGCAGAAACGATCGCTTTGCCAGCTTGCCGTTCCAATCAAAGCCCCGTCTACGCCCTCTAGCGACAATATATCGCCCGCGTTTTCTTTTTTAACGCTACCGCCGTAGAGTAAAGGCTTGTCGCAAATGTGTTTGATCGCGCTATGCACGGATAAAATATCGTCGCTTGTCGCCGCTTTGCCAGAGCCGATCGCCCAAACGGGTTCATATGCCAAAACAAGGCTCGGATAGCTTAAATCTATGCCGTCAAGCTGTCTTTCGACGTAGGTCATCACCGCTTCGAATCCCGCCTCTTTGATCTCGATTGGTTCGCCTATGCAAAAGAATATCTCATACTCCAAAGAGGCGAAAAAATCAAACTTACGCTTAATAATATCTAGCCCTTCGCCCAAGATATGTCGGCGTTCGCTATGTCCGATCAGGATCGTTTTAACGTCAAATTCGTCAAGCTGATCGGAACCTATCTCGCCCGTAAAAGAGCCGTTTTCAACGCTCCAAGCGTTTTGCGCCCCTACTGTAACGTTGTTTCTAGAGGCGCAGAGCGCGCTCGACGGCGGAAAAACGACTACGCGATCGGCGCTCTGGCTTTTAGCGATAAAATCGCTTACCTCGTCAAGATAGCTTGCCGCGCTCGCTCTAGTATGGTTGGTTTTAAGATTAGCCGCCAAAATCACGGGGTATCCTTTATCTCTAGCGCTTTAACGCCCGGTAAAATCTTACCCTCTAAAAGCTCCAGCGACGCGCCGCCGCCTGTGGATATAAAGGTCATCTCGTCGGAATCGTCCGCTCTTTGCACAACGTCCGCCGTATCGCCGCCGCCTACAATTTTTGTCGCGTGGCTCTCGGCGATTCTATGCGAAATCTTAAAGCTGCCTTTGGCGAACTTATCGATCTCAAAAACGCCCATAGGACCGTTCCAAAGGATCGTTTGCGCCCCGTCTAACGCCTCTCTAAATAGGCGCGTCGTGGCGGGTCCAATATCCAACCCTTTCCAACCGTGCGGAATCTCTTTTGTCGTCGTATAGATGGTTACGGCGTTTGCGTCGATCGTTTGCGCGCAAACGACGTCTACGGGCAGATAAAACTTGACGTTTCGTTTTTTAGCCTCGTCTAAAATGCGAAGCGCGTCGGGGATTAGATCGTCTTCCACAAGCGAATCGCCCACCTGTTCGCCGAGCGCTTTAAGAAAAGTGAAAGCCATACCGCCGCCAACGATAATTTTGTCGACCTTTTGTAGCAGATTTTCCAACGCTTGGAGTTTGCCCGAAACCTTGCTTCCGCCGATCACCGCTATAAAAGGTCGCGTCGGGTGTTGCAAGGTGCGATCAAAGAAGTTGATCTCCTTGTTAAGCAAAAATCCCGCCGCTTTGCTATCCTCCGCGAAAAACTTCGTGATCGCCTCTACGGAAGCGTGGGCGCGGTGGCTAACGCCGAAAGCGTCGTTGATATAGATTTCCGCCATATCGGCTAGTTTTTTGGCAAAACCGTCGTCGTTTTTCGTTTCGCCCGCCTCAAAACGGAGATTTTCCAAAAGCAGTATCTCTCCGTCCTTTAGCCCTTTAGCTTTTTTAGCCGCGTCGCCGCCGATCACGTCGGAGGCAAGAATAACGTCGCGTTTCAAAAGCGTTTGAAGCCGCTTGGCAATGGGCGCTAAGGTGTATTTGGGATCGGGTTCGCCTTTTGGTCTGCCGTTGTGGCTTGCTAGAATCACGGCGCAGTTATGATCGACGCAATAATTTATCGTCGCTAGCGCCGAACGGATTCTGCGATCGTCCGTGATGTTGCCAAACTCGTCCTGCGGCACGTTGAAATCGCAACGAATAAAAACCTTTTTGCCGCTTATATCAATGTCTTTAATAGTCCTTAGCGTCATAATCCTCTCCTTAATTTAGATTAACAGCTCGAGCATACGCGCCGCAAAACCGTTCTCGTTGTCGTGCCACGCGCTAACGCTCGCAAGATTTCCGCAACAGAGCGTCAGAGCGGTATCGACGATCGCGCTTGCCGTAAGACCTATTATATCCGCGGAAACTTTAGGCTCTCTTTCAAACCTAAGCGCGGCGCTTTGCGCGTTTTCGTAAGCGGCGTTGATCTCGTCGCGATCGGCGGCGTTTTCAAGCAGGAACGTCGCGCACATTAGCGAAACGTCGGGAACGGGAACGCGCAAACCGATCGCGGCGGCTTTGTCTTTATAAAAACCGTCATATCTCGATAGATTTTTCGCGGCGCTCGTAGCGACGGGAATGATATTAAGGGCGCTCGATCTGCCTTTGCGCCGCTCGTAGCTTTTGCCGTCCAAAAGCCGTTGATCGGTCGTGTAGCTATGAATCGAGGTCGCCAATATCGCCTTAACCCCAAAGCGATCGTTAAGAACGTTCGATAGCAAATAGAGCGCGTTTGCCGTGCAACTGCCCGCGCTGACGATTGGATCGTTCGGAGCGCAAAGCGGCGGCGCTAAAGCGATCAGATCGTCCGCGGGCGGCGTAGAGATAACGACGCGCTTCGCGCCGCGATCCAAATAGGGTTTTAGATCGGCGTATCGGATAAAAACGCCTGCGCAATCCAAAACGATATCCGCGCCGCTAAAGTCGCATTCGCTAGGCGACGGCGCGGACGAGAAACGAACGCCGCTTAGATCGGCGTTAAACCCTCTATGAACGGAGTCGTATTTGAGTAGATAGATTAAAGTTTGGCGATCCGCAAGATCATTAACGGCGATTAGCTTATGTTTTTGCTCGCTTAAAATCATTCTTGCGCAAGCCCTGCCAATTCGCCCAAATCCGTTGATTGCGATCGTCGCCAAACGATACCTCCGCGCCAAAATAAAAGGGCGAATTGTAGCGCATTTGGCTATACTTCGCGCTTTCAAACTTCTAAAAGGACGCAACGTTGGGATTGGACGAGAGATTAGAGGCGATTGCGAAGGTTTTGGATCAAAACAAAGCCGAGCGCATAGAGAAATTCAACTTAGAAAACAGCGATTATATGGTTAGCGGCGTGGTCGTCGCCTCCGCGCTTGCTGATCGGCATCTAACCGCGCTTATCGATTATCTAAAGGAGGCGCTAAAGCCTATCGGCGAAGAGTTTTTGCATAGCGACGTAAGCGACGAGTGGGCGGCGATTGACCTTGGCGATATTTTGGTGCATATTATGAACGAAAAGACGCGGGATCGTTATAACCTTGAAGCCTTCCTAGACGAGTTCAAAAAACGAAAATCCATCGCGAATAAACGCGACGCTTAAGCAAGTAAGGACGATAATGCGCGATACTTTTCATATAGGAGCAAAAATGCGCGTTATTATTCTTTGCGTTGCGCTATGTATTGGCGCTTTCGCTTCGGGCGGTCTTACGATCGACAAGGAGGCTTTAAGAATCGCGGGGGTTTCGCTATACGGCAAAAACCCGAATGCGGCTGGAAGCGGCGCCGTTAATCCCGTCGAACAGAGGGCTACGACGACGGCGACGGAGCGCCAACAAACGACGGCAAGCGAACCGCAAATCGCTACGGAAAGCGACGAAGACGCTTACGACGCGACGAACGACCCCGTTCAGGTTGATTCTGAACTACCTACGGACGAAGACGATCCGTATGGGCAGAGCGATCCCTACTCCGAATCCGAAGAGCCGCTCAAATAAAACTAAGCGAAACTCGCCTGCTTGATTTGCGAGTTTCGCGTTAGCAAAAACCGCCTTTGTTCCGCTCGACGCAAAAATCGTAACCGCAAGCGTTTATTGGTAAAATACAATCGATATTTTTTCTGAATTAGTAAAAGGCTAACGGCAAGCGCCTCCAATGGGCAATAAACACAAGGGGTTTTAGATGAGTTTCCAAAGTCTTCCAACCGGCAAAGAGAGAGGACTCGTTACGCGAGTTTTCGCTTTCTAACGCGTCTCTTAATTCCTTTTATGAATGAGAACGTATTTCGTATCGGAGTCGATATAGGTTCGACGACGGTAAAGACGATCGCTTTGGATAATAGAGGCGATCTCTTATTCAAATCTTACGTCCGCCACTACTCCGAAGCGCGGGAAACGGCGGCGCGGCGCTTAGACGAGCTTGCCAAAAGCGGCGTTTTAGGATTGAACGCGAACGTAGCCGTAACCATCAGCGGATCGGGCGGCGTAGGCGTAGCCGAAATTTTGGAACGCCCCTTTATTCAAGAGGTGATCGCCTGCGCAAAAGCGATCGAGGTTCGCGCTCCGCATACCGACGTGGCGATCGAGCTTGGCGGCGAGGACGCTAAAATCACCTTTTTTACAAACGGCGCGGAACAGCGTATGAACGGATCGTGCGCGGGCGGAACGGGCGCTTTTATCGATCAGATGGCTACGCTTCTTAAAACCGACGCGATCGGTTTGAACGAATTGGCAAGCCGCGCAAACAACGTCTATCCGATTGCGGCGCGGTGCGGCGTATTCGCCAAAACGGACGTTCAGCCGCTACTAAACGAAGGCGCGGCGCGAGAGGATATAGCAAAATCGGTTCTGCAAGCCGTTGCGCGGCAGACCATCGGCTCTTTGGCGTGCGGGCGCAAAATACGCGGAAACGTCGCTTTTTTGGGGGGACCCCTAAACTTTCTGCCCGAACTTAAAAAATGTTTTATCGACGCGTTGCAACTAGAACCGAGCAATATCGTTCAGACCGAAAATAGCGAATTGTTCGTGGCGATCGGCGCGGCGCTTTACTGCCAAAAAAACGAGGCGCGATCGTTCGAGGAGATTTTGGACTCTTTCAAAAGGCTCGCCAAAAACTCTCAATCTAGCGCGACGACGTTGCGTCCGCTCTTTGCGAACGAGGAAGAGCGGCGCGTATTTTGCGAACGGCACGAAAAGGCGAAGGCAAAACGAGGCGATCTAGCGACCTATAAAGGCGCGGCTTTTTTGGGAATCGACGGTGGATCGACGACGACGAAAGCGGTTCTGATCGGGCAAGACGACGAGATTTTGTATTCTAGCTACGGCGGCAACGAGGGCGAACCGATTAAGGCGGCAAGCAGGATTTTAGAGGATATTTACGCCAAACTGCCTAAGAGCGTTAAAATTGTCGCGTCGTCCGTTACGGGATACGGCGAAGCGCTGATTCGCGAAGCCTTCAAACTTGATTTTTCCGAAGTCGAAACGATCGCGCACTACAAAGCTGCGGAATACTTTCTGCGCGGCGTGGATTTTATCCTCGATATAGGCGGGCAGGATATGAAATGTTTGCGCGTCAAGGACGGCGTAATCGATAATATCTTGTTAAACGAAGCTTGCTCGTCGGGGTGCGGGTCGTTTTTGGAAACCTTCGCGCAGTCCGTCCAAACGCCTATCGAGGAGTTTGCCAAAGCGGCGCTGACCTCTCGCGCCCCATCCGATCTAGGATCGCGTTGCACGGTTTTTATGAATTCCAGCGTTAAGCAGGCGCAAAAAGAGGGCGCGTCGGTCGCGGATATTTCGGCGGGGCTTTCTTACGCGGTGATCAAAAACGCGCTGATCAAGGTTATCAAGATAAAGACCCCCGAAGAGATGGGCGAAAAAATTATCGTTCAGGGCGGCGCGTTTTATAACGACGCGGTTTTACGCGCCTTCGAACTAATCTCTGGACGAGAGGCGACGCGCCCAGATATTGCGGGATTGATGGGCGCCTTCGGTTCCGCGCTTATCGCCAAAGAGCGATGGCAAGGCAAAGAGATCAGCGCTATGTTAAAAGACGACGATCTACGCGACTTCGCAATCAAATATTCGTCCGCGCGGTGCGGTTTGTGCGCCAACTCCTGCGCTTTGACGGTCAATCGTTTTTCCGACGGGCGGCGATTCGTTTCGGGCAATCGTTGCGAACGCGGCGCGGGCAAGGGCAAAGCGGCGAACGATCTGCCCGATCTATACGCCTATAAATACGAGCGCGTTTTTAATTACGAGCCGCGCAAAGACGCGCCAAAAGGGACGATCGGCATTCCGCGCGCGCTTAATATGTTTGAAAACTATCCGCTTTGGCATACCTTTTTGAGCGAATTGGGTTACGAGGTCGTTCTCTCTTCGCCTTCGTCCAAAGCGCTACTGGAGCAGGGGCTAGACACGCTACCTTCCGATACGGTTTGCTACCCCGCGAAGCTGGTGCATGGTCATATTGTCGATCTGATCAATCGCGGCGTTAAAACGATCTTTTATCCGTGCGTGCCATACGAAAAAAAGGAGTTTGCCGACAGCGACAACAACTTTAACTGCCCCGTAGTCGCCTCCTATCCCGAACAGATACGCAACAACGTCGATCTTTTGAAAGAAAAAGGCGTAGAGCTTATTCAGCCGTTTTTATCGCTAGAGGATAAAAGCAAGCTAACCAAACAACTAACAAAGGTTTTCGCCGACGTTAAATCCTCCGCGATTCGCCGCGCCCTTGATCTAGCGTGGGAGGAGCAGGAGCGTATGAAAGCCGATATCGCAAAGCGCGGAGAGGAGACGGTAGCATACCTAAAAGAAAGCGGCAAGCGCGGGATCGTTCTGTGCGGACGACCGTATCATATCGATCCGGAGATTCATCACGGCATTCCGCAGATCGTAACTTCGCTAGGAATGGCGGTTTTGACGGAAGATTCCATCGCGCACTTGGGCAAGTTAGAAGAGCCGCTTCGCGTCGTCGATCAATGGACGTATCACGCTAGACTCTATCGCGCCGCCGCGTTTGCCGCGCAAGACGAGACGTTGGACGTTATTCATCTCAACTCTTTTGGTTGCGGGCTAGATTCGGTCGTCGTGGAACAGGTGCATGAGATTCTCGCTTTGCGCGGCAGAATCTACACGGGAGTAAAGATCGACGAGGGCGGCAATTTGGGCGCGGCGCGTATCCGTATCCGATCGTTAAAAGCCGCGCTAGAAAAACGCGGCGGCAAAAACGCGTTAAAAGCGTCCGCGCTATCCAAATATAGGCGAATCGCTTTCACCAAAGAGATGCGCGAAACCTATACCATAATCGCGCCGCAGATGGCGCCTATGCACTTTCAGTTTTTAGACCCGATGTTTAGAGCGTGCGGTTATCGTTTTAAGCTACTCGAAGAGATCACGCCGCGAACCGTCGAACACGGCTTGCGCTTTGTTAATAACGACGCTTGCTATCCGTCGATTATGGTTGTAGGGCAGGTGATTGAAGCGTTGAAATCGGGCGAATACGATCCTAATTCGACCGCCGTAATGATCTCGCAAACGGGCGGAGGCTGCCGCGCTACAAACTATATCGGCTACCTAAGAAAAGCGCTTGTCGATAGCGGTTTTCCAAACGTTCCCGTCGTGTCGTTTAATACGGTCGGCGTGGAGAAAAACGAGGGTTTCAAAATAAACGGAAAGTTCCTGCACCGATTGATGATGTGCGTAGTCTATGGCGATCTGCTAATGAACGTTTTATTTAGAACGCGCCCTTATGAAAAGATCAAAGGATCGGCAAACGCGCTTTATCAAAAATGGACGGAGCGTTGCAAAGAGTCGGTTTTCGACGGCAAACTGCGAAAGTTCAAGCAAAATATCCGCGAAATAACGCGGGATTTTGACGCGCTGGAGCTAGAGGGCGAAAGAAAGCCTCGCGTCGGGCTTGTCGGCGAGATTTTGGTGAAGTTTCACCCAGGCGCGAATAACGACGTGGTGGCGATCGTGGAAAAAGAGGGCGGAGAAGCGGTTATGCCGCCGCTTATGGATTTTCTGCTCTATTGCGCCTACGATTACGACTTCAACCATCGCCATCTTTCGCGTAGCCGTTTCGCGGCGCTAGCGGGCAACGCGGCGATTGTGGCGATGGAGTTTTACCGCAAAGAGATGAGAAAGTCGCTCGCGAAAAGCGAACGTTTTACGCCGCCTTCGACGATCGACGAAATAGCTTTCGGAGCCGCGCCGTTTTTATCGCGAGGTAATCAAACGGGCGAAGGGTGGTTTCTTACGGGAGAAATGGTGGAGCTAATCCGCGAGGGAACGCCAAACATTATTTGTATGCAGCCTTTTGCTTGCCTGCCCAACCATATAACGGGCAAAGGGGTGATCAAAGCGCTAAAAGAGCGCTATCCAAACGCGAATATCACGGCGATCGACTACGATCCGGGCGCGTCCGAGATCAACCAGCTAAACCGAATAAAGCTGATGTTCTCCGTTGCTATCAAAAACGCCAACACCGAATCGACTTTCAAAGACGACTAATTTTTTGCGCCATTGTCGTTCGGCAAGATCGCCCGATGGGCGTTTTTGTTTGCGTCGCCGATCTTTCCGCTTAATCAATCGATGCAGTCAATCAAAAATCGCCCTTTTATCCGTAAATCCGCAACCGCCAAAAGTAGCGCCGAACTTACGTTTTCTCGTCGATCCTATACATGTCAATCCTTTTTTAGATTACGCTTTTATCTTGCGTATCGCTTTGAATACGATCAACGTATCGCTTAATAAAAGCGTCAACGAAATAATTGACTTGTATAAGAATGACTGCGCGCGACGGGTTTAGAAATGCGTTGATCCTTTCGTTTATTTAGCAAAAACCGTCGTCCGCGCGTTTTTACTTTGATTTGGGTTTTTCCCAAAACGGCAATTCAACCAAAAAGCCGTCGCTGAAAAACTCGTCGGGTAAAATCTCTTTTACCGTTTGATCGTCTAGCTTGCCTTCTTCGCTCGCTTTAAGTAATTCAATGGACGGTTTAACGATATACTTATCCAAATCTTCGGGCGAATCGATTTTTGCCAGCCTAACGGTATAAGACCATGAATCCTTATCCCATAAATACCTATAAAGTCGCTTCGCTATTATCTCGTCGTCAGATTCTCCCGCGACAATATAATTTTCTTTATCGCATTGAACGCTCCAATAAAATACATGCAAAGCGGGTTCCTCGTCGCTCGCAAGAGCGCCGTCGCCGATCAGACTAACTTGAAAGCCCAAATATCTCGTAACTCCGCTTTTTTTGGAGGTTATAGGGATATTGTAAAACGCGTTGACATAAACCCATGTCGATTCGTCCTTAAAGCCGCTCGCAAAGCTATTATCAATTTTGTAGCCGCAATCTTTTAGCGACGATCTTAATTCATCGTCAAGTTTTGCTAGTAACGCTTCTATTTGAGAACCAATTTCTGAAACCCTCGAAACGATTTGAAATATGGCTTTACCAGCGTCTGTTTGTGATTCGCTCATCTGTTTTCCTTCTTGGTTGAAAAATCGCGCCGCGATTGCGTCTGTTTTATAGCCTGAAAATTGGCTAAAGCCTGTAAAATGATAAACGCCTATATCTTTCAGAAAACGATCTGAAAGTTTCGCCCAACGCTCGAGCGGCGTTTTATCTCCCGAAAGCTTATAGAAGACGCTTTTAATATCCCGCCACGAAAGCGCAATCAGCCTATCTCCCCAAACTGTTTTTTCTTGCGTCTCGACGATCTTTTGCGCTTCATGAGCTATAAGAATATGAAAGGCGTTTTTGCGTTCTTCTTGGTTCAAAAACTCTAGCCATTGACGCGATAACTGATCCTCTCCGCTTAGTCCCGAAGACCATTTGCATTCGATCAGTAGCGTCCATTCGCCGATCGTAACCACAATATCGGGTTCTATACCGTTGTTTTTTTGCCAAAACGCTATTGCGGCGTTTTTATCCGCCAAATCGCAAGGCAGCTTATTGCTAAGCGCCTCTTGCCAAAACTTGAATATATCTTGTGGAGGCAAAAAGTCCAAAGCGCCAAAGATTGTAGAAACAATCTCGTCTTCCCCTTTTACCATCTTTTCGTTTTCGTCGCGTTCGCCAAGATATCGTCTGTGCATCTTGGTTTTATTGTGTTCAACAGCGTGCAACATCGATCGCTTTGCTCCTTTTGGTTTCAATCATAGACGCAAAAAATGCGTTGTCTGATATGCTTAGCAAGATATTATTAACGATCGTAGCCGATCGTTAAACTTTCTTAGCTTCGTTTAGGCTTTGCCTACTCTACATCTGGCGCCTAGTTTGCCCCGCTTGCTCCTTTTATAGATCTAAACTCATAATGTTTATAGCCCGTTTTCTTCTAAGTATTGCAACGTTTTGCAAACGCCTAACTCACAAGCTCTTCTAGCGTCGCTTGTAGCTTTTTTGTAATCGCCTAAATTATTGTAAGCGTTCCCGCGAATTAGGTCTCCAAAAACGGCTTTTGCGTTTTTGGAGCGAAGGAAAGCGGGGGTGCGGAATCTAAGCGCGACAAACGCCGTCGTTAGAGCTTATCTTTGCAAAGCCGAACTTCATTTTGTGAAAGTGTCGATGTGCCGCCTTTTACGCCTTTTTTCCAATCGCTAGACGCGTCTCTCCAAAACACTTCTATTTCGTTCGTATTTTCCTTAACCATGACCACTTTGCCCATAGCGATCAGCAACGCCTCGCCGTCGCTGATTTTATCTACGCACACTATATCTGCAAACGATTTTTTGGCGGCGTAGAACTCCTTTTGTTTTGCAAGTAGCGTCGCGTTCAGTCGCGCCTCTTCTTCTTGCTCAATTTTACGTTGCGCCTCGTTTTTCGCCGCCTCCGCCGCTTGCGCTTTTTCTTGCTCCGCGATCGACGTTAGGCGTTTGTTTGCCTCCGCAATCTGCGCTTTAGCGTTAGGGAAATCTTTGACAAGCGAGGTTAACTTTGTCTTGGAGTTTCCCGCGTCGTTTAATACCATAATAGCCGCCCAATTTGGATCGTCAAACGCGGCGATACGCGCTTTGGCAACCTTATCGGCAATCAGACTGACTTCTACGGAAACCGGATTATTAAGCGCCTTATCAAGCCACGGTCGATAAAGATCGCGATTGGCGTATGGGACGGGGACGAGTTGCGTCGTTTCAAAATTAATTGCGTTGCTCTGATAGCCAATCTTGATTTCGTATTGCTCGGAATCGGCGTCGTATTCGGCGCTAACTTTAGGGCTACCTGCGATAAACATAAATACGAATGGATAGTATCGATCGATCTGCTTTTGCGGATCGCTGTTTATCGCTTTAATCTCCGCGCACAAGGTTTTATACTCGTCCGGAATTTTTTCCGACTTGGGAAGGTAGATCGCGTTGCAAACGGCGTATTCGTCAGCTTTGGCGACAAACTTTACCGCGTCGGAAAGCGATTTTAGTCGAAAATCATTTGCGCGGTATTCAGACGTGCAATATCCTCCGTATTGCATCGCGCCTATCTGGTCGCAAGGAATCTTTCCTCTCTCGCCGCTCGAATAGACTTCGAAGTATAAACTAGTACTATAATTGTGTAAGGTATTTTGATAAATGGTCTGATGATTTTAAGAAGTGCGCGCGCGTCAAAGCTAGACGGCGAGAGGATTTGAAAAGAATAAAAGAACCATTTATTCTATTCCAACAAAAGCGAA
>JAISRI010000217.1 GCA_031273735.1 Helicobacteraceae bacterium | reverse complement strand
GTTTTAAGTGTTTATTCATCGTGTCCCGTCGGAAAATGGATTTTGCGAATGCGCGATTATAGCGTTTATGCCCTTTTCTTGTAAAAGCGGCGCTAAAACTTCGCCAAAAAACCGCTCCGTTTCGTAGTGTCCCGCGTCGATTACGCCGATTCCAAGCGTTTTAGCTTTGATCGCGTCATGATACTTTAGATCGCCCGCGATCAAAACGTCGCAATCGATTTCGCCGATCATAGAACCGCCGCTTCCGCAACATAGCGCGATGCGGTAACTTTCGCGCTTTTTGGGCGGCGTTAACGCTTTAACCGCGCCAAAGGCTTTTCTGACAAGATCGACGATTTTTTCAAAATCAAATTGCGTCTGATGATAGCAGACAAGATCGTCGCTTTCAAACTCGCGCCAGCCCAAGATATCCTTTGCTACATAGCGGTTAAGATGCGATTTGTCGAAGTTTGTATGCATAGCGATCAGGTTGATATTTTTGTAAATTAGCTCGCGAACTAAAAGAGCGGGATATTCGGCAAAATTAAGCGCTTTTAACGGCGAGAAAATTAATGGGTGATGAACGATTAACGTAGCGTTATTTGGCAGATCTTTTATTACCTTTTGATCGGCTTCTAGGGCTAAAAATATATCGCCGACTTGCGCCTTTGGATCGCCCACCAATAGACCGCCGTTATCCCATCTCTCCTGCGTTTCAAAGGGACTAATCTCATCGCATATTTTTAATAACTCAGACAGAATCACGTCGTCTCCTTTATCTCGTAAAGTTGGAGCTTGTAGCTATAAACGCAAAACACGCTATAAAAGCAAGAATAGCCGCTATGGAATAATAGATCGGTTTTTTATTTACGACCCTTTGTTTTTTACGATATAATCCAACCACAAAACCGATAGAATATATGAAGCCCGCCGCAAATAATAGCGAGCTTAATGTTTCGAGCCATGTTTGCGGAATATGAGCGCTAGTATTATGAACGCCAAAAACATCGGAAAACGCATATAATGCCGAACCTATAAACATAGGCAAAAATAGAGCGAGATATGTTTTAGAGTAGCTATCTATAACCTCGAATTTTTTAGCTCTAATGTAGCCCATCGACGCTAGGGCTATTATCGGAAGGAAATAAACAAAGCTCCGATAGCCAACCCATACCCCTACAAAAGTCCCGCAATAGAGGCTAACCAATGCCGCGATCGGCGCATAGATAAGCGACCATAGATATGGGTTCTGCCCAAAAAATTTTGACATTAGTTAATATTCTTCTTTATTGGCGTATAGCCGATTTTTTCTATTAATCCTTGCCCCTCGTCGCTTAAAAACCAATCGATCAGTTTTTGCGCGTTTTTGCTAACGTCGTTTTTGCGCGTAACGATATAAAAATCGTGGATTAGCGGATACGATCCGTTTTGGATATTTTCAACGCTTGGTTCTACGCCGTTAATCGCTAGTAGTCTAACGTCTTTGGCTTTTTGCATATCGGTAACGTAATATCTAAACGAATAGCCAATCGCGTTTTTGGCATTGCGGTAATCGGCGACAACCTTGATCAACCCTTCCATTCCCATTATCTCTTCTTTTGGCGATTGCAATAATTTTAATCCTTTCATCACGTCGTTTTCCATTGCCGTTTGACTGCCGGAGTTTTTATTGCGTTGAAAGGCTATTATTTTTTCGTCCGCGCCGCCGACTTCGCGCCAATTTGTTATCTCTCCCGTATAGATCTTTTGTATCTGTTCGATCGTTAAAGATTTTACAGGATTTTCGTTATTTACCAAAAAGACAAACGCCTCTTTGCCAATAGGCGTTAAGCGCGGCTCTATGCCTTGTTCTCGCGCCTCTTTTAACTGATCTTCCGAAGGTTCGAGAACGAAGATCATATCGGCTTCCTTCCCAAACAAAGACCAATATGCGCCTTCGGTGGTAGAACATCTAAAATAGCGGCTTTCAAATATAAAAGGATCGTAATCGTATAGCGCTTCGGGTTTAATATATATCGCTTGAGCGGCGGCTTTATAGATAGGATAAAAAGCGGTTGCGCCGTCTAGTTTAGGAAAATCTTTTTCAAACCTAAGCGACGCGCTAAAATTAACTTCGTTCTTTGACGGCGTTTCATTATAATAGAAATAATTTTGACTTCCGTCGCTTATCGATTGCACCTCTTTTAGATCGCCCGTAATCACCAAATCGCTTATCGTTTTTACCTGCCACGCAAGGGTAAAAAGTAACGCCAAAAATAGCGCAAAAAAAGCAAATAGCGGCTTTTTGTCGCTTGGGCGATATTTCTTTACAAGCAATCCAATAGCAAAACCTATAGCAAACGCGAGATAAAACGTAAAAATACAGATAAAAGTTTCAGTTTGCCAACTTGTCAAATAAGCGCTAAGCCAATAAAAAAGGTTTGAGAATATCAACCAATTGGCGATCGCCTCTGGCATAACGATTAAATTGCCGATACCCGCTGCGTCGTTTCCTATGAAATATTGAAAGAAATTATAGTCGATCGGATAATAATAGACAAGATTGATATTAACAAGAGAGATAATGATCGGCAGGCAAAGCGCGATATAGATTCGTTTTGGATTATCGTCAATCTTTTTTGCGCGAAAAAATCCAAATATGACCAGCGCGATTGCAACCGCTACAAGATTAAACGTCGATATTCCGCTATTATAATCCTCGTCAAAAATTATCAGGTTATACTTATGGGCAAAGAAGCGGAATAAAGAATAGCTAAACGCCTGAACGATTTGAGCAAGTAAAGGCGCAAAAATCAGCGCGTGCAGATAAAGGTTTCTTTTGAAGAACTCTTTTATTGATTTCATCTTTTTTCTCCCGTTTGTTTGATTGGCGTATAGCCTACGTCTTCTATTAGCGCTTGTCCCTGATCGCTTAAAAACCAATCGATCAGTTTTTGCGCGTTTTTGCTAACGTCGTCTTTGCGCGTAACGATATAAAAATCGTGAATGAGCGGATACGATCCGTTTTGGATGTTTTCTACGTT
>JAISRI010000197.1 GCA_031273735.1 Helicobacteraceae bacterium | reverse complement strand
CTCTTGATACAAAAGCCCAAGCGCGAAACGCGCCTCTTTGTTTTTCGGATCGACGTTTTTGGCGATCTGTAAAAGCGCTATCGCGTTTTCTTTATGCCCCGCCCCAATCGATGCAATCGCGCCTTGCAAAAGCGTTTCGGAATCCTGCGTTCCCAATTCGTCGATTAACGCGTTGCTAATAGCGTAAGCCTCTTCAAAGTTTTGGCGGTAAATATCGGTTGCGATCAGCGCTTGCATAATCGCGCGCGGCTCGTTTTTTTCCGTCGCTAATTTATTAGCTAAGAGTTCGCGCGTTTTTTCTAAATTGCCCGTGATTAAACTTAGCTTAATATAAAGATCGCGGGTTACGGACGATCCGTAATAAAGAGAGTCGAAGTTCAGATCGCGCCGCGCCATAAGTTTCTGCGCCTCGAAAGAAAAAACGCGAATCGACTTGCCCTTATTGTCCGCGTAAAAGGCAAAGATATTAAAGAGCGGATCGTTCGGATTGTGTTTTAATAAATCCAAAGCCGCTTTTTTAAGCGCGTCCGATCGGTTTGAATGATCGGCGCAAAAGAGATCAAAAAGAGTATATTGCGGTAGATTTTCCCGATTTGCGCGGTTAAGCCAGCTTTCAGAAAGCTGAAAATCGTTGTTGCGAAAACCCAAAAGCGCGCGCCAAAAAACGCTACGCTCGTCTTGGCGATCGGATAGCGCCGCGTCTAGTCGCTCGATTAAACGGCTTTCGTCCGCGTCCGCAAACGAGGATAAAAGAGCCGCGTAAACGCCCGCCTCGACGTTTTTTGAGTTTAGATAGTAGGCTCTGCGAAAGTGCGCGTAGGCTTGCGCGAAGCGTCCAAGTTGCGCGTATGAAAGCGCGAGATTATACTCTAGAGAGTCGCTGGTTTTTAGCTCCTCTTCGGCTTTTGCCAGCGCCTGATTCGCCAAAATTAGGCGGTTATTGAGAGCGAGCTTGATCGCGGCGCTCATTCTCGCCCCCGCGCTTGAAAAGGATCGCGCCTGCTCCAAAAGCGCCGCCGCCTCGTTGATCTCGCCGCCGCTTAAAGCGATCTGACCTTTGCGAATCTCCGTAACGCTTCGATTTGGATCGACCATAATATATGGCGCGTAGGCAAACATCGCCTGCAAAAAAACGCTCTCGTCGATTAGTAGCCTTTCGGCGAAGTAGTTTTGCGCTTCGGCGACGTCAAAAAGGCGATCTTTTAATTTGACCTTGATCGGATACAAAAACGGATTACGTTCGGCTTTTAGCGCGTCGTTAATAAGCGTAGAGGCTTCTTTGAACAAGCCGTTTTTAAGATGAACCAAAAGCGCCGCCGATTGCGCCCGCTCTACCTCTACATTCGCGCTTATCGCTTTGGAAAGCCGATCCGCCGCGTTTTGATAGTCGCCGATTCTCGCGTATAAAAGCCCCAGCGTCAAAAGATTTTCGTTTCTGTTGGTCTTTTCCAGCGCCTCGATCGAACCCGCCGCGTCGTCGAACAATAGCCGCATTTTGGCGAGTATTAGATTTTGTTCTTCGTTTAAATAGTCGATCGTCGGAGTCGCCGCGCCAAGTAGCGCGTCAAAAGGGCGATCGTCGTAGTAGCCTACGAGCGTATAATAGTAGCCGTAAAGCGGCGACGCGCTCTCTTCGATCAACGCCTCTTTTGCGATGCGAACGTAATGGCGAAACAGCGGTTCGTCGTTAAGTTTTAGCGCGCAAACCGCCGCATTGATCGCGCCGGGCGTTCGGTTTGAACGCCGCGCAATCTGGCGATCGAAAGCCTCGATAGCGCCTTTATACTCCTCTTTTTTCATTCGCGCCACGCCCAAGTTGTAGAGCGAAAGCGATTCGTTGTAGAGCGAAACTCGTTCGTATATTTCGAGCGCTTCGTTTGGCGATCCGCCTTCGTAAAGAAGCGCGGCTTTGGCGATCAAGCCTTCTAGCGTAGAGCTTGCGCGGTTGATGGCGATTAGCTCCCAATCGTCGATCGACGCGCCGATCGCTTCGCTCGCCCTCAGCGGTTTTGGTTGATAAACCGTCTCTTTCGAGGCGGTAAATAGGTTTGCTAGAAGCCAAAAAATAATCAGCGCCGCAAATATGATTGCGCCGCCCCACGCAAGCGGTTTTTTGGCGAACGCTTCGGCTCTTAAAATCAAAACGTCGATTTTGCGCGTTTTTTCGTTTTGCGCGGCGATCGACGACTCTTGTTTCGTTTCGGGCGCGTCCGTTTCGTCGGGAGATTTTAGGGTGTAGGTTTCCGCTTCGCCATCTATCGCCCTATCTTCTGCCACGATCTAGCCTTGTTTTAAATATGGAAGCAAAACGGGCGGAACGCGAACGCTTCCGTCTTTAAGTTGATGATTCTCCAAAAGCGCGATCAACGTGCGCCCAACGGCGAGGCTAGAGCCGTTTAGCGCGTGGGTTAAGCGGTTGGTTTTGCCGCTTTTGTAGCGGATCTTCGCTCTGCGCGGCTGAAAATCCCGCGTGTTGCTTACGGAGCTTATCTCGCGGTATCGATTTTCGCTAGGAATCCACGCCTCAAGGTCGATCGTTTTCGCCGCGCTAAAGCCCATATCGCCAGAACAGAGCAGAAGCCTGCGGTGCGGTAGCTCCAAACTTGTCAGCAGATCGCTCGCGCAAGAGAGTATCTCGTCAAATACGCGATCGCTATCTTCCGGCGCGGCTATCGCCGCAAGCTCCACCTTGTCGAATTGGTGTTGGCGCATCATACCGCGCGTGTCCCTGCCCGCGCTTCCCGCCTCTTTGCGAAAGCACAAGGTGTGCGCCGTCATCTTAATCGGCAGCTCCTCTTCGGGGATAATCTCGTCGTAGAAAAGATTGATAAGCGGCGCTTCGGCGGTGGGCGTTAAAAAGAGATCGTTTTCTGGCGCTTCGCCCGTTTCGGCAAGGTATAGATCCGCTTCAAACTTCGGTAGTTGCGCCGTTGCGGTTAGCGTTTTGCGACTGACCAGCACGGGTAGCCACGCCTCTTTGAAGCCGCGCGATTCGTTGAAGTCGATCATATAGGCGATCAGAGCGCGTTCAAGTTTAGCCGCCAAGCCGCGCATAACCGTAAAACGACTGCCAGAGATTTTCGCCGCCCGCTCAAAATCAAACCAACCTTCGTCGATTCCAAGCTCAAAGTGCGCCTTTGGAGCGAAATCAAAAACGCGTGGCGTTAACGTCCTGCTTAACTCTACGTTGTCGTTCTCGTCCTCGCCGCTCGGCACGTCCAAATCGGGCGGATTTGGCAGGTTTAGAGCGTCGTTTTCAAGAGCGCTTTGCGCCGATCGCAACATATCCGTCAGCGCGATAATTTCGCCCTTGTTTTCTACCACTTTCGCTTCAAGCTCCGCTACGCTTTCGCCGCTTGCCTTAAGCCGCCCGTAATCTTTGCTTAAGCGGTTTTGAAGCGCCTGCCTTTCCTCTAGTTCGCGTTTTAACCGCTTTGCCTCGATCGCCTTTGTTTTCACGGATTCTAATAGCGTTTCATCGACCTTTTTGCGCGTAATTTGCGCTTTGAAAGCGTCAAAATCCTGCTCTAGCCTTTTAAGATCGATCATCCGCGCTTTCCTCGTTTTTGTCGTTTAAGGTTGTATTGTCGGCGTCGCTTGGAGCGACCTCCACGCGGTTTCTGCCGCTCTCTTTTGCCAAATATAGAGCCACGTCGGCGCGTCCGACCAAACTTTCTAACGTATCGCCCGCATGATAAGAGGCTACGCCGATGCTTACCGTTATTTTCGGAGCGCTTCCAAAATCGTGCGTTTCGACAATTTCGCGCAACTGATTCATCTTGCGCACAGCCCACTCCTCTTGCGTATTTGTCAGAACGAGCAAAAACTCCTCGCCGCCCCAACGAGCGGCAAAGTCCGTTTTTCGCGTTCGCGTCGTTAAAATTTGCGCTAGCGTTTTAAGCGTCTGATCGCCTACAAGGTGTCCGTAGGTGTCGTTTACCGCTTTGAAATGGTCGATGTCCAACAGCGCGACGCTTAAATCCTGATCGTATCGTTCGGCGCGATCGATCTCCATATGCAACAGTTCGTTGATCTTTAAACGGTTCATAATGCCCGTAAGCATATCGGTTTGCGATTGCCTCGTCGCCTCGTTTAGCTTTTGTAAGGTGTCGGCAAGCTCTTTTTGGAGCGAAATATCGTGCCTGATCGCGATATACCCTTTGATCGCGCTAGTTTCGGAAAAGAGCGGCGAAATGGTGGTTTGCACCCAGTAAAAACCGCCGCTTTTTGTGCGATTTTTGAATTCGCCCGTCCAAACCCGCCCCTGCTTAATCGTTGCCCACAGATCCGCAAATAGCTCGCTAGGCGTGTCGGGGTGGCGCACAACGTTGTGCATCTTCCCCACAAGTTCCTCTTTAGTGTAGCCGGATATGCGGTAGAAAGCCGCCGAAGCGCCAGTAATAACCCCGTTTATATCTGTGCGCGAAGTGATCACGTTTTCATCGACCACCTCAAGATAGTGGTTTAATTCGCGGTTAAGCTCGTGAACCTGCGCCGTTCGCCGCTCGATCTCGGCTTCTCGATCCTCCAAAAGTCCGCGCACCTTCTCTTCCTCTTGCTCTAGCCTACGGTTGATCTCATAGACGGCTTCTATAAAGCGGTTGAAGTGATCGGCGATCACGCCAAACTCGTTTTTGCCCCATTCGCCAAGCCGAACGTTAGGATCGCCCGCGTTTTTGGATAGGCGGCTCGTCGCGTTTTCAAGGTCTTTGATAGGCGCAAAGACCAGCTTCGTAGAAACGTAGAATAAGATCGCGCCGCTAACCAGCACGAGAGCGGCTATGATCAGCGCGATACGCTTGATCGAGCTTTCCGATTTTTTATCGTATTCGCTTAGCGAAAATGATAAATTCATAACGCCTAATACGTCGTCCGTTTTTGCGTTGTAGTGGCAAGCCAAACAGGTTTCTTCGGCTTTGAAAGGTTTAAGATAACGTATTTCTCGGTCAAACTCGTCTTCTATTAAAATAAAACGTTCTTTGCCGCTTTGAAATATCTCCTCGATTGCGGCGGGATAAGTTGGAACCGCTTCAGCGCGGCGAAAAAGATTGTAGATCTGCTGCCCCGCGTATAGTTCGAGCGTTTTGACGTAGTGTTCGTTTTGGGCGCGTTCTAACGTTTCGCGCACCTGTTCGGAGTTTGCGCCGCTATTCATAGAGGTGTAGAGCGTTTGAAAAATCGCTTTGCTTAACCTATCCATAGAGGTCTTAGCCGATTCTTCGATAATACCGCGATAGTCTTGAATAAGAGCGTAGAGAACAAACGACGTAATTACTAAAACCGCGCCTAAGAGCGCTATGGTAAAACGCGTGCGAAGCTTATCAAAGAAACCTAAATCCTCTTTTTTAACGCCTCTCTTTCCGGTTCTAACCATCAGAATCTCTCTTTTGCGGATAAAAAATAAACGGCAAGCCGTCCAAAGACGACCTGCCGTTAGAAAAAAACCTTACTCGAAGCGAAGCGTTTTCTTCTGCGTAGCCGAAGTTTGCGCCTCCGCGTCTTGATCGGTCGGTTTAATCATAAGCGCCTCAAGCTCTTTTTGCTCGGTAATATCCAAGCAAACCGCCACAAAGCCCTTGATCTCGTTTTGGTCGTTAAACAATGGCGAAATAACCATTCTTACCCAATACGGCGATCCGTCTTTTTTGCGGTTCTTAAGCTCGCCTTGCCAAATCGCGCCCGCTTTGATCGTATGCCACATTTCGACAAAGACAGACGCGGGAGTCGTCGGATGCCTAACGATATTATGAGGCATATTGATCAACTCCTCTTTCGAGTAACCGGAAGCGCGGCTAAAGGCTTCGCTCACCGTCGTGATTACGCCGCTCGGATCGGTTCTCGAAATGATAACGTTGCTATCGACAATCTCGACGTAACGACGTTGTTCGCGATCGGATTTTCTAACCTCATCGACGCGGCGTTGGAACTCGATTTCGCGTTCTTCAAGGAGTTTTTGCGTCTTCTTCTGCTCTGTGGTAAGGCGACGGTTAATCACATACACCTTATCGATAAAGCGGTTGAAGTGGTGCGCCACTTCGCCAAACTCGTTATAACCGCGCTCTTGCAGTCTAACGTCGGGATCGCCCGCCGTTCCCGCTAATCTTTTGACCGCCTCTCTAAGCTCGTAAAGAGGATTAAAGATCAGGCTAGACGAAGCGAAGTTCATAATCACGCCGCCAACGACGATCAAGCCCAACATCACTAAAACGACCTTTTTAATCGATTCTGTGGAGATTTCGTCGTATCTGTCCTGCGAAATAGTCAAGTCCATAACGCCTAAAACCGTGCCGTTAGTAACGTTGAAATGGCAAACGACACACTGTTCTTCGGCTATGAACGGCTTGATAAAACGCGCGCCGCGTTTAATGAGCCGATCGTCGCGCCCGATAGGTTCTACGTTGGCGACGGGGATCAATTTACCCTTTTCAAACTCGTCGCGCGCTAACTGCTCGCGGTTCTCGAAAACGTCGCGGATATCTTGAGGCGGGTTATAAACCTCTATACCCAGACGAAAGCTCTCGATTATCTCTTTCGAGACGTGCAAATCGAGCCGCTCGACAATTTTTCTTCGCTTTGCGTCGTCTAGCGCCGCATGCACCTGCTCGCTACCGCCATTATTCATAGCGAAAAAGAGCGTTTGGAAGATCGATTCGCTTAGCCGCGTCATCGACTCTCTAGCCGCTTGGTTGGTCATGTCTTTGTAGTCGTACCACAAAAGACCGATAATTGCCGCCGTCAAGACCGCGACGATCACCGAAAACGACAAGATGAAGCGATTGCGGATCTTGCCGAAAAAGCCTAGTTGTTTCATTTAGCCACCCTCTCCCCCGAAGTTGATCGTGTTATCCTACTCTTTTCCTACTTTAACGAAGTAGTATTTTGCCGTAATTTTGCCTCGATTACGATAGGAGTTCCGACAAAATCGACATTTTCTCGTAATTTATTTGCCAAATATCGCAAATAGCTAAAGTGAATCGACTTCGGACGATTTGAGATCAAAGAGATTTTCGGCGGTTTTGTCCCGTATTGCGCCGCGTAATAGATTTTCACCGCTTTACCGCGATCGCTAGGGATTTTGTGCCTGTTTGTCGCCTCTTCGATCATCTCGTTTAGTTGCGAGGTGGGAATGCGCCGCGAATAGTTTTCATACGCGGAGATAATCAGATCGGCTAACTTATGCACGCGCTTTTTGCTCGTCGCGCTAAGGGTAACGATCGGCGCGTAGCTTAAAAAAACAAAACGCTCCCTCGTCTGTTTTTCTAACTGCGCGTAGCTTGCGCGGGCGACGTCGTATTTGTTCAAAACGAGGATTGCGGCGGTTTTGTGCTTGTCCGCAAGCCCCGCAATCCGTTCGTCAAGCTCGGTAAAATCTTCGCTACAATCAAGCACAATCAGCGCCACGTCCGCTTTTTGCAACGCCTTTTCGGTGCGATCGAAAGCAAAGCGTTCGATCCCTTCGATCCTGCTTCGTTTGCGAACGCCCGCCGTGTCGATAAAGACGATTCGCCTTCCGTTAATCATTATTTGTTCGTCGACCGGATCGATTGTCGTCCCCGCGATCGGGCTAACGACCGATCGCTCGAATCCAACCAAAGCGTTTAACAACGCGCTTTTGCCCACGTTTGGTCGCCCGATAATAGCCGCCCTGATCGCCTCCTCTTGGTTTTCGCCCTCTTCGCTGGCGCTTTCGCCCTCTTGCGTCTTTATTAGCGATCCGATCCACTTTTCTAACCGCGTTAGCCCGCGTTTGTGGGCGCAAGAGATTGTAAAAAGTTTTTTCGCGCCGAAGCTCATATACTCGAATGCGCGATTTTCCATATCGTCGTTATCTATCTTATTTAATAGTAAAGCGATCGACGGATTTTGCTTTTGCAATTCGTAAAAGAGCTTTCTCTCTTCGTCGTCTGGCGGTTTCTGCCCGTCGATTAAAAAAAGCGCCAAATCTGCCTCTTTCGCGGTTTCAAGCGCCTTTCTACGAACGATCGCAAACGTTTCGTCGCGATTTTCCAGCCCGCCCGTATCGATAATCTCGACTTCGTTCGCGTCGATAACGGCGCGAGCTACGCGAATATCCCTCGTCGTTCCCGCAACGTCGCTCACGATCGCGTCGTAACCTCTAGTCAAGCGGTTAAACAACGTGCTTTTGCCGACGTTGGGAAGACCTACAAGCGCAATTTTGAACATTATTTTCCTTGCAATACGACGCGGTTGCGCCCGTTTTCTTTCGCTCTATACAGCGCGCGATCCGCCGCTTTAAGCGTTTCGTTTTGGTTTAAGCCGCTATCGTTATCGGCTATGCCGACACTGATTGTAATAGGTATCGTCTCGTAGGCGACGTTTGAACGGCGAACGCGGTTATGAGTTTTAGCGGCTTTTTTTGGGCGCGATGGCGATCGCTTGACGAAAGGCGAGCTTTCGATCGTTTTGCGCGTTTCTTCTAAATATCGCTGCGCTTCGCTTTTGTTTTTTCCGCAAAAGATAACGCAAAACTCTTCGCCTCCGTAACGATAGACGATGCCGCCGCCGCGAATTAGAGCAAGTTTGGCGGCGATCATTTTAAGCGCCTGATCGCCGACGTTGTGTCCGTGTTCGTCGTTGAAGCGTTTGAAATGATCAATGTCGATCATAGCGATCGCGTAACGTCCCGAAAGTTTCGCCATACCTTCGTTAAGAGCGCGTCGTCCCAAAACGCCCGTCAATTCGTCGTAATAGGCGAGGCTGTAAGCTAAGTGCATAAATCCCGCCGAAACGATCAGCGCCGCCGAGAGCAAAAAAACAAACTGCCCGATCGCGTCTGGATAGGCAAATAGCGCGAAAAGCGACCCGATCAACGCGAAAAAGAAGGCGATTTCAAGCGTTTTTTGCGTTTTTGTTATTATTTTCGCGCTAAGCGCGATCAAGGCGAACGCGACAAGAAAAAACGACGCTTGCGGAATAGGCGACAAAAAATCGGGCGCGTTAAATAATTCGTAAGTCAGCGCTGATCGCGCCGTCTCCAAATAGAGCGAATTTGCGATAAATAAGATCGCGCCTATTTGCGATACGATCAAAACCGCTCTTATTAAAGAATGGACGGAAAAAAACGATCGCTCCTCCAACCACGCGAAAATCGCAAAGTTAATAGGGATCAGATACCACGCGGCGAGGCGCAAAAAATCGGCTTGATCGCGATTGGCGCTTTCGGCGCTTAGACCGCTCGTAAGCAAAGCGCCAATCGCCCAAGCGAATAGAAGCGCGTAAAATATATTTAACCGCCCAAAACGCGCCGAGAAAACAAGAGCCGTCAAAAAGAAAAAGTAAGAAAAAGCGGCGAGAACGCCGATGGGCAAAGCGTCCGCGAAATGAGCGCGCAAAAGCGCCGCCGAAAAAACGGCGAGAGAAAAAAGCAAAAAGCCCCAGCCGTTTGTCGCGCTCAAAAAGACCTCTCGCGGTTAGTTTTCATTGCGAACACCGCTTAAACGCTTCCGTAAAAGCGTTCGCGACCTTGATTTCAAATTCGCTCTTTGGATTTTCAAGATCGTAGGCGCTCGTATCGCGCTCGATTTGTAGCAGATCAGAGTAGGTTACATCTTGAAAAACCCCTTTGCTAGAGCAAGCGCACATTTTTGGATCTTTAATAGCAAAGTCGCAACCCATAATCTGCATCGCTACGAAAAATCCGGGCGGTTCGCTTCCGTAGCGATCGGAATGTTTTTCGACGACTTGATCGACGCAGGCAAGCCGTTCGCCGATCGAAGAGAGCGCCGCAACCATTTTTTCTACGTCGTCGCCGTCTTTGGCTTCTTCAACGAGCCGCTCAAAGCGCCTAATCTCTTCGGCGTTTTTATTTGCCCATATAGCCGAGATCGCGCAGTCGCAATAATCTATCCCGCCTTGCCTGTCGGGTTTATCGAGATATTGTTCGTAGGCTTCAAACCGCTCCGCGCAAGATTCTTGGGCGGTTTTTCTCATAGTATTCATAGCGCCGCGCCCGTCGTCGTTTTTGGCGATTTCGCCGATAACGACGAAAATAAATAGAAAAATAACGATCGATACGATTGTTTTTATGGTTTTCATTGCGCGTATTCTACTCAAGCCTCAATCAAAGACGCTCTTGATCGTTTGAACGATCAGCTCCAACTCGTCGTTTGTCGTCGCCGTGCCGCTAGGCAAGCATAAGCCTTTGTTAAAGAGCTTTTCGCTTACGCCGCTCGTTATTTTTTTCGCGTTTTGAAATACGGGTTGCAGATGCATAGGTTTCCAAAACGGGCGCGATTCGATATTTTCCGTCTCCAACGCAAGGCGTAAACGTTCGGGCGTTATTTTGCGATCTTCGATCGTAATAGTCGTTAGCCATCGATTCCCGCGCGTATTTGGCAGTTCTGGCATAAAACCGATCGGCAGATCGCGCAAAGCGTCGCGGTAAAAGGCGAAAATCTCGCGCCGCCGTTTGACGCGGCTTTCCAAAACTTTCATCTGCCCGCGCCCGATCCCCGCTACGATATTGCTCATTCGGTAGTTGTAGCCTATTTCGCGGTGTTCGTAATGCGGCGCGTTTTCTCTAGCTTGCGTCGCCAAAAAAAACGCCCGTTTCACGATCGCCTCGTCTGGGCTTACCAACATTCCGCCGCCGCTCGTCGTGATAATTTTGTTGCCGTTGAAAGAGTAAACGCCCGCTTGCGCGATCGCGCCCGTATATTTGCCTTTGTAAGTCGCGCCGAGCGATTCCGCCGCGTCCTCGATCAAAATAACGCCGTAACGATCGCATAGATCGCGGGTAGCGTCAAGATCGGCGGCTTGTCCGTAAATATGAGTTACGATCAGCGCTTCGGGGCGATATTTTTTGCAAGCGCTCTCGAAAAGCGACGGATCCAGATTCCAGCTTACCTCGTCGCTATCGATAAAGATAGGTTCCGCTCCGACGAATCCGATCGGGGAAACCGAGCCGATAAAGGTAAAGGAACTCGCCGCTACGCGATCGAGCGCGCCGATATTAAACGCCTTTAGCGCGAGATGGATCGCCGCCGTGCCGCTAGAGAGCGCCAGCGCGTTTTTCGCGCCCGTATATGATTTCACGTCCTCTTCAAAGCCCGTAACGTTTTCGCCAAGCGGCGCGATATAGTTTTTCTCGAACGCCCTATCGATAAACGCCTTTTCAAAACCGCCCATATGCGGCGGCGAAAGAAAAATACGATC